>NZ_WIVR01000129.1:0-2973 GCF_009600525.1 Pseudomonas sp. FSL R10-1350 | reverse complement strand
GCTGCGAAGCCGCTACACCGGCCACATCCAGCGCGTCGGCAAGGATCTGGCCGATGCTCCAGCGCGGATCGAACGAACTCAGCGGGTCTTGATAAATCACACTGATGTCACGTCGATGCACACGCCGGTCTTTTTCCGCCACCCGATCTGCACCCGCCCCCGCCCAGGCGTGCCCCAGAAACTGCACCTGGCCCGCATCCGGCTCCAGCAACCCCAACACAATGCGCGCCACGGTGGTTTTGCCCGAACCGGACTCACCGACGATGCCCAGCGTGCGCCCGGCGCGCAGCTCAAAGCTGACGTCGTCGACCACTTGGCGAGCTTGCTGATCGGGGCCGATGTAGCGTTTACCCAAACCGCTGGCCTTGAGCAGCACCGGGGAGTCAGCGCCCGGCCGAGGTTGCACAAGCTGCCCGCTGTTGTGCGACGACAGCCGTGTGCCCCGCGCATGTTCGGCTGGCACCGCGTCCAGCAACGCCTGGGTGTAAGGGTGACTCGGGGTGCGCAAAACCTGCTGCATCGGGCCCTGTTCGACCACCACGCCGTGGCGCAGCACCAGCACCTCATCGGCCAATTGCGCCACCACCGCCAAGTCATGGCTGATGATCAGCAACGAATCACCGCGAGCCTTGATTTCTTGCAGCACTTGCAGAATCTGCGCCTGCACCGTGGCGTCCAGCGCGGTGGTCGGTTCGTCGGCGATGACCAGCCCTGGGCTCAGCGCCAATGCACTGGCGATCAGCGCACGCTGGCGCAGGCCGCCGGACAATTGGTCGGGCCGCTGGCGGGCACGCAATTCGGGCTCGGGCACGCCGACTTTGTCCAGCAGCTCGATAACCCGCTCAGCGCGGCTGCGCCGGTCGCCCCATTGGTGGGTCGTGAGCACTTCCAGAATCTCTTTGCCCACCGGGCGCAGAGGGTCGAGCGAGACCAGCGCGTCTTGCAACACAAAGCCAATGCCTTTGCCGCGCAACCCGCGCCAGCCACGCTCGGACAACCCGAGCAAATCCTGCCCGCCATAACTCAGGGTGCGCGCCGTCACTCTCGCCCCGGCACCGGCCAGACCAATCAGGCTGCGCGCCGTCACACTTTTACCAGAGCCGGACTCACCCACCAGCGCCAGGGTCTTGCCCGGCGCCAGGGTAAACGACACATCGCGCACCACAGTCTGGCCGCCAAATTCAATGGACAGACCCTCGACGATCAAGTGTTTATCGCTCATGACAGGCGCCCCTCCAGACGTTGTTGCAGATAACGGCCCGCGACCGTGGTCGACAGCGTGGTAAGGACGATGAACACCCCCGGGAAGAAGGTCAGCCACCAGGCGTTGGCGACAAAGTCGCGGCCCATGGACAGCATGGTCCCCCACTCCGGCGCAGGCGGCTTGGCGCCCAGCCCCAGAAAGCTCAGGGCCGAGGCCCAGACAATCGCCTGACCAATACCCATGGTCAGGGTCACGATCAGCGGGCGCATGGCATTGGGTAATAGCTGGCGCAGGATGATCCGCCGCGTGGGGTGACCCAGAGCAACCGCCGCTTCGATGTAACCGGCATTGCGCACCGCCAGCACCTGACCGCGCACCATCCGGGCGTAGCCCGGCGCTGCGCCCAGCCCGGTGGCAACAATCAACGGCCCGATGCCGCTGCCGAACACCGCCACAAACAGCAGCGCCAACACCAGGCTCGGGAACGCGAACAGTATTTCCAGCAGCCAGCCAACCCCACGGTCAAGTCGTGCACCGCCAAGCCCGCCGAGCAACCCCAGGGCAATCGCAATGCTCATGGCCAGCACAGTGGCCGCCAGACCAATCAACAGCGACTGGCGGGTGCCGTAAATCACCCGCGAAAAAATATCCCGGCCAGACTGATCAGTGCCGAACCAATGCGCCCAGCCCGGCGGATGAAACGCATCGTGCGGAACAATCGCCAGCGGGTCGGCATGGGTAAAGAGTTGCGGCAACAGCGCGGCAACGATCAAAAACGCCAGAAAAAGCAGTGCCAGCAAGGGCCCCAGCGGCACCTTGCGTGACCTGCGTTGCACCCGCACACCCGGCAACTGCGTTTCGAGAGTCAGTGTGCTCATGCTGTTTTCCCCTGTTGACGAGGGTCGACCCACAGGTGCAGCAGGTCGACCAGAATGTTGGCCAGCACATACACCGCCGCAACGGTCAGGCTGATACCGATGGTCAGCGGCAAGTCCTGCGCCTGCACCGCCTGATACAACTGGCGACCCAGGCCCTTGCGCGAAAAGATCACTTCAACCACTACCGCACCGCTGATCAAGGCGCCGATGGCCCAGCCCGACAACGAAATGCCGGGCAACACCGCATGGCGCAGCGCATGTTTGAAGCGCACGGCGGTTTCGCTCAAACCACGGGTCCGCGCCGTCAGCACAAAGGGTTGCTCCAGGGTCAGCTCCAGTGATTCTCGGGTGACCTGCGCAATAAACCCGGCCAGCGGCACCGCCAGCGCCACAGACGGCAACACCAGGGTTGGCCAGCCATCGCTACCAGCGGGCGGGAACCAGCGCAAGCCGAAGGCAAACACCGCCAGCAGCACCAGCCCCAGCCAAAAATGCGGGACGGCGGCCGAAACGGTTTCGGCAAATGAAGCCACCTTGGCCACCCAACGCTGGCGCCCGGCGGTCAACACGGTAAGCAACAGCACCAACAGCCAGGCCAGGACCAATGAGGTAAACGTCAGTTGCAGGGTCGCCCACGATTGCTCAGCCAGCACGCGGGTTACCGGCAAATGCTGCGAGTAGGACACCCCCAGATCGCCCTGAACCAGACGCCCCAGGTACAGCGCGTATTGCACCGCCAGCGGCTTGTCCAGGCCGTACTCGCGGGTGGCTTCGGCAATGGTTTCGGGCGACGGATTACCACTCGGGCCGCCGAGGATGGCCAGCACCGGGTCGCCCGGCATCAGCCGCAGGGCAAAGAAGGTCAGGGTCGCCACCGCCCACAGCACCAGC
>NZ_WIVR01000128.1:0-3012 GCF_009600525.1 Pseudomonas sp. FSL R10-1350 | reverse complement strand
ACTCAAATTGCTTGGGTGTTATATGGTCAAGCCTCACGGGCAATTAGTATTGGTTAGCTCAACGCCTCACAGCGCTTACACACCCAACCTATCAACGTCGTAGTCTTCGACGGCCCTTTAGGGAACTCAAGGTTCCAGTGAGATCTCATCTTGAGGCAAGTTTCCCGCTTAGATGCTTTCAGCGGTTATCTTTCCCGAACATAGCTACCCGGCAATGCCACTGGCGTGACAACCGGAACACCAGAGGTTCGTCCACTCCGGTCCTCTCGTACTAGGAGCAGCCCCTCTCAAATCTCAAACGTCCACGGCAGATAGGGACCGAACTGTCTCACGACGTTCTAAACCCAGCTCGCGTACCACTTTAAATGGCGAACAGCCATACCCTTGGGACCGGCTTCAGCCCCAGGATGTGATGAGCCGACATCGAGGTGCCAAACACCGCCGTCGATATGAACTCTTGGGCGGTATCAGCCTGTTATCCCCGGAGTACCTTTTATCCGTTGAGCGATGGCCCTTCCATACAGAACCACCGGATCACTAAGACCTACTTTCGTACCTGCTCGACGTGTCTGTCTCGCAGTCAAGCGCGCTTTTGCCTTTATACTCTACGACCGATTTCCGACCGGTCTGAGCGCACCTTCGTACTCCTCCGTTACTCTTTAGGAGGAGACCGCCCCAGTCAAACTACCCACCATACACTGTCCTCGATCCGGATAACGGACCTGAGTTAGAACCTCAAAGTTGCCAGGGTGGTATTTCAAGGATGGCTCCACGCAAACTGGCGTTCACGCTTCAAAGCCTCCCACCTATCCTACACAAGCAAATTCAAAGTCCAGTGCAAAGCTATAGTAAAGGTTCACGGGGTCTTTCCGTCTAGCCGCGGATACACTGCATCTTCACAGCGATTTCAATTTCACTGAGTCTCGGGTGGAGACAGCGCCGCCATCGTTACGCCATTCGTGCAGGTCGGAACTTACCCGACAAGGAATTTCGCTACCTTAGGACCGTTATAGTTACGGCCGCCGTTTACCGGGGCTTCGATCAAGAGCTTCGCGTTAGCTAACCCCATCAATTAACCTTCCGGCACCGGGCAGGCGTCACACCCTATACGTCCACTTTCGTGTTTGCAGAGTGCTGTGTTTTTAATAAACAGTCGCAGCGGCCTGGTATCTTCGACCGACGTGAGCTTACGCAGTAAATGCTTCACCCTCATCGGCGCACCTTCTCCCGAAGTTACGGTGCCATTTTGCCTAGTTCCTTCACCCGAGTTCTCTCAAGCGCCTTGGTATTCTCTACCCAACCACCTGTGTCGGTTTGGGGTACGGTTCCTGATTATCTGAAGCTTAGAAGCTTTTCTTGGAAGCATGGCATCAACCACTTCGTTATCTAAAAGATAACTCGTCATCAGCTCTCGGCCTTAGAATCCCGGATTTACCTAAGATTCCAGCCTACCACCTTAAACTTGGACAACCAACGCCAAGCTGGCCTAGCCTTCTCCGTCCCTCCATCGCAATAACCAGAAGTACAGGAATATTAACCTGTTTTCCATCGACTACGCTTTTCAGCCTCGCCTTAGGGACCGACTAACCCTGCGTCGATTAACGTTGCGCAGGAAACCTTGGTCTTTCGGCGTGGGTGTTTTTCACACCCATTGTCGTTACTCATGTCAGCATTCGCACTTCTGATACCTCCAGCAAGCTTCTCAACTCACCTTCACAGGCTTACAGAACGCTCCTCTACCGCATCACCTAAGTGATACCCGTAGCTTCGGTGTATGGTTTGAGCCCCGTTAAATCTTCCGCGCAGGCCGACTCGACTAGTGAGCTATTACGCTTTCTTTAAAGGGTGGCTGCTTCTAAGCCAACCTCCTAGCTGTCTAAGCCTTCCCACATCGTTTCCCACTTAACCATAACTTTGGGACCTTAGCTGACGGTCTGGGTTGTTTCCCTTTTCACGACGGACGTTAGCACCCGCCGTGTGTCTCCCATGCTCGGCACTTGTAGGTATTCGGAGTTTGCATCGGTTTGGTAAGTCGGGATGACCCCCTAGCCGAAACAGTGCTCTACCCCCTACAGTGATACATGAGGCGCTACCTAAATAGCTTTCGAGGAGAACCAGCTATCTCCGAGCTTGATTAGCCTTTCACTCCGATCCACAGGTCATCCGCTAACTTTTCAACGGTAGTCGGTTCGGTCCTCCAGTTAGTGTTACCCAACCTTCAACCTGCCCATGGATAGATCGCCCGGTTTCGGGTCTATTCCCAGCGACTAGACGCCCTATTAAGACTCGCTTTCGCTACGCCTCCCCTATTCGGTTAAGCTTGCCACTGAAAATAAGTCGCTGACCCATTATACAAAAGGTACGCAGTCACCTAACAAAGTAGGCTCCCACTGCTTGTACGCATACGGTTTCAGGATCTATTTCACTCCCCTCTCCGGGGTTCTTTTCGCCTTTCCCTCACGGTACTAGTTCACTATCGGTCAGTCAGTAGTATTTAGCCTTGGAGGATGGTCCCCCCATATTCAGACAAAGTTTCTCGTGCTCCGTCCTACTCGATTTCACTGCAAAGATGTTTTCGCGTACAGGGCTATCACCCACTATGGCCGCACTTTCCAGAGCGTTCCGCTAACATCAATACAGCTTAAGGGCTGGTCCCCGTTCGCTCGCCACTACTAAGGGAATCTCGGTTGATTTCTTTTCCTCAGGGTACTTAGATGTTTCAGTTCCCCTGGTTCGCTTCTTAAGCCTATGTATTCAGCTTAAGATACCTAACTTATGTTAGGTGGGTTCCCCCATTCAGACATCTCCGGATCAAAGTCTGTTTGCCGACTCCCCGAAGCTTTTCGCAGGCTACCACGTCTTTCATCGCCTCTGACTGCCAAGGCATCCACCGTATGCGCTTCTTCACTTGACCATATAACCCCAAGCAATCTGGTTATACTATGAAGACAACATTCGCCGAAAATTCGCACACTCAATTAAGAGAATCACAAATTTTACCTTAGCCTGAAT
>NZ_WIVR01000127.1:0-3182 GCF_009600525.1 Pseudomonas sp. FSL R10-1350 | reverse complement strand
AATTGGCGCTGTGCACGCACGGGCATCCGGCCATGGCCACGGCGGGTTTGGGCGACGTGTTGGCCGGTGTGGTCGGTGCGTTGCTGGCGCAGGGCATGAGCGCCTTTGATGCGGCGTGCCTGGCGGTGTGGCTGCATGCCCGGGCCGGCGAACAACAAGGACAAATGGGCCGTGGGCTGGCGGCCAGTGATTTGATACCAGCCATTCGTCAGTTGTTGGAGGAGCAAACACCGTGTCTGAATTAACACTGCATCTGGCGGATGAAGAGGCCATGGTCGCCTTTGGCGGGCAGTTGGCCCGCATCACCCAGGGGCATGGGCTGATTTTTCTGGAAGGGGATTTGGGCGCGGGTAAAACCACCCTGTCTCGCGGCATTATTCGCGGCCTGGGCCACACCGGCGCGGTTAAAAGCCCGACGTTTACCCTGGTTGAACCCTACGAAATTGGCGACATCCGTGCTTTCCACTTCGACCTGTATCGCCTGGTTGACCCGGAAGAGCTGGAATTTATGGGGATTCGCGACTATTTCGACGAAGACGCCCTATGCTTGATTGAGTGGCCCCAACAAGGTGCAGGCTTTTTGCCAAAGGCCGACCTGACCATTACCATTAGGCCGCATAACACCGGGCGCGCGCTGACGTTGTCGCCCCAAGGCTCGCGTGGCGAGGCTTGGTGTGCCGCAGTGGCGCTGGAATACAAATAATGATGGGGTTTGGTATGCGCTTTCGCGCGTTAGTGAGTGTCGTGGGTCTGTTGCTGAGTGTCATGGCGGTCAATGCCATAGCAGCGACACAAGTGAAAAGCGTGCGTTTGTGGCGTGCCCCGGACAACACGCGGCTGGTGTTTGACCTGACCGGGCCGGTGCAGCACAGCGTGTTCACGCTGACGGCGCCAGACCGTCTGGTGATTGATATCAACGGCGCCACCCTGGCCGGGCCGTTGAATGTGGCCACGGCCAATACGCCGATCACCAGCATGCGCTCGGCGCAGCGCACACCGACCGACCTGCGGGTGGTCATCGACCTGAAAAAACCGGTGACCCCCAAAAGCTTTGTGCTGGCTCCTAACGCCCAATACGGCAACCGCCTGGTGGTCGATTTGTTCGATCAGGGCGCAGACCTGACCCCAAGCCTGCCCGCCACGACAGTGGCCAAGGTGCCTGTGGTGCCGGTACCGGTCCCTGTTCCGGTCACGCCTGCCCAGCCTGATATCAAGCTGCCGCCGGTGCCGAGCGGCAAACGCGAAATTGTCGTGGTGATCGACCCCGGCCACGGCGGCGAAGACCCGGGTGCTTCGGGTTCTGCAGGCCAACACGAGAAGAACGTGGTGCTGGCGATTGCCAAAGAGTTGCAGCGCCAGATCAACGGCATGCGCGGCTTCCGGGCTGAGCTGACGCGTACCGGCGACTATTTCATCCCGTTGCGTGGCCGTACCGAAATCGCCCGTAAAAAGGGTGCCGACCTGTTTGTGTCGATTCACGCTGACGCTGCGCCGTCCAAGGCGGCGTTTGGTGCGTCGGTGTTTGCCTTGTCTGAACGCGGCGCCACGTCCGAGACGGCGCGTTGGCTGGCTGACAGCGAAAACCGTTCTGACTTGATCGGCGGCGCGGGCAACGTGAGCCTCGATGACAAAGACAAAATGCTTGCAGGCGTATTGCTCGACCTGTCGATGACCGCTTCGCTGACCTCCAGCCTTAACGTTGGTCAGAAGGTTCTGAGCAACATCGGCCGGGTCACGCCGTTGCACAAGCAGCGTGTGGAGCAAGCCGGGTTTATGGTGCTCAAGTCGCCGGATATCCCGTCGATCCTCGTGGAAACCGGCTTTATCTCGAACGCCAACGAAGCCTCGAAACTGTCCTCGACCAGCCATCAGCAAGCGCTGGCGCGTTCGATCAGCAGTGGCGTGCGCCAGTTCTTCCAGCAAAACCCGCCACCGGGCACGTACATCGCCTGGCTGCGTGATACCGGCAAAATCGCCCAAGGGGCCCGTGAACACACGGTTCGCCCAGGCGAAACCCTGGCTATGATTGCGGTGCGTTACCAAGTGGGCGTGGCGACGCTGCGCTCCACCAACGGCTTGAAAAGCGATGAACTGAAAATCGGTCAAAACTTGAGCATCCCGGCCACCGAGCTGGTGACCAAACAATGAGTGATGAGGTGATGAACAGCGCCCGCATTGAACTGCTTAGCCCGCGGCTGGCTAACCAGATTGCCGCGGGTGAAGTGGTTGAACGCCCGGCCTCGGTGATTAAAGAGTTGCTGGAAAACAGCCTCGACTCGGGTGCCAAGCGCATTGATGTGGACGTGGAACAGGCCGGGATCAAGCTGCTGCGGGTGCGTGATGACGGCAGCGGTATTTCCAGTGACGACTTGCCGCTGGCGCTGGCGCGACACGCCACCAGCAAGATCCGCGACCTCGAAGACCTTGAGCGGGTCATGAGCCTGGGCTTTCGGGGTGAGGCGCTGGCATCGATCAGTTCGGTGGCTCGTCTGACTCTGACCTCGCGCACCCGTGGCGCCGAGCAGGCGTGGCAGGTCGAAACCGAAGGTCGTGACATGGCCCCGCGGGTTCAGCCAGCGGCGCACCCGGTGGGCACGTCGGTTGAAGTGCGCGACCTGTTTTTCAATACCCCGGCGCGACGTAAATTCCTCAAGACCGAAAAAACCGAATTCGATCACCTGCAAGAAGTGATCAAGCGTCTGGCTTTGGCGCGTTTTGATGTGGCGTTCAACTTGCGCCACAACGGCAAAAGTATTCTCAATCTGCACGAAGCCCGCGATGCCACGGCCCGCGCCCGGCGTGTGGCGGCGGTGTGTGGCCCGGCGTTTCTGGAGCAGGCGCTGCCCATCGAGGTCGAACGCAACGGCCTGCATTTGTGGGGCTGGGTGGGCTTACCAACGTTTTCTCGCAGCCAGGCCGACTTGCAGTACTTTTATGTGAATGGCCGTGCGGTGCGCGACAAGCTGGTGGCACACGCGGTGCGTCAGGCGTACCGCGATGTGCTGTTCAATGGTCGGCACCCGACCTTTGTGCTGTTTTTTGAAGTCGACCCGTCGGTGGTCGACGTCAACGTGCACCCGACCAAACACGAAGTGCGTTTCCGTGACGGGCGCATGGTGCATGACTTTTTGTACGGCACGCTGCACCGCGCGCTGGGCGACGTACGCCCCGAAGACCAACTG
>NZ_WIVR01000126.1:0-3212 GCF_009600525.1 Pseudomonas sp. FSL R10-1350 | reverse complement strand
GATTCAAGGCGCAGCAGCCAGTCCACCGCCGCGCGGTTGGCCTCATCGGCCTGACGGGCGCTCATGCCTGCGGGGTGTTCAGGCAGTGCAAAAATGCCCGGCGCAGGTCGCGCTCGACCGTGGCCAGGGAAATGCCCATGGCGTGGGCGATCTGCGGCTGCGTCAGCCCGTCCAGGCGGTGCAACAAAAAACAATGGCGGGCGCGGTTCGGCAGGCCATCGAGCAACTGATCGATGAGTTCCAGCGCTTCACGCACCATCGCCATGTCTTCTTCAGACGGCATGAACTCGGGCTCAAGGCCCGCCAGTTCTTCGTGATAGGCACGCTCCAGCATGCGCCGGCGAAACACATTGTTGAGCAGGTTGCGTGCGATGGTGGTGAGAAACGCCCGTGGCTCCTGCAACGCCGTGAGCTGGCGCGAGGTGAGGGCGCGCACGAACGTGTCCTGGGTCAGGTCGGCGGCATCATGCGGGCAATTCAACTGGCGATAGAGCCATGCACGCAACCAGCGATGATGATCGCTGTACAAGTCGGTCAGGACAGATCGGGAATCGCCGGGGCTGAGCACGTGCACACCTGAAATGAATGGTAACTAATCTCATTATCTTTTGTGCTTACGATAAAAAGCAATTGCCGGCTGTACATCTTTGTAAGACTGGTTTGATGTGGGAGCGGGCTTGCTCGCGATGGCATCGCCACGGTTGATCTGAAAAACCGCATTGCCTGCATCGCGAGCAAGCCCGCTCCCACAGGGGGGGATTCAACCGATCTCGTTCAGCTTCGGTATCAGCAACTCGGCCACGTGTTTTGCTTCGTCAATCAGCGGCCAGCCCGACAGAATCAGCGCGCTCAGCCCGGCCTGTTGGTGATACGCCTCGACGTTCTGTGCAATGGCGTCTGCGTCGCCCACCAGGTACGCCGCCGATGAGCCGGTGCCGAAGATGTCCAGCGACGACCAGGCGCTCATCCCGGCAAACAGGCTGTTTTCCAGGCGCAGCGACTCCAGCGGCGGCAGTTGCCTCTTGAGGATGTAATCCACCCACTCCTGGCGCTGCGCATCCGGGGCGCGGTAGCTGGCCAGGGTCTGTTCACCTTTGCTGCGCCGGGCCACCACTTCTTCGAGTTTGCTGCGCAGCAGGTCGACGCCGGTGGTTTCGAACAGGGCATAAAAGGCCTTTTCGGCCTCGGAGCGGGTCTTGCGCACGGTCACGCTGGCCAGCGCGCCCATGTCGGCAAACTCACGGCCTTGGCTGTGGGCCGAAGCGCGGGCGGCGTCGAAGCGGTCCTTAATGATCGAGATCTCGCGCAGCATCAGCAGGTACACATCGACCACTTTGCCCGCGTGTTCAACACCGGCCTGAGACTCTCCCGTGCCCCACAGCGGCACGCCGCCCGCTTGCGCAGGTTCGAGGCTGAAACGGGTATTGGGGAACAGCGACGGATTACCCGCCAGATAGTGCTCCTGAAATGCCTTCCAGTAATGTTCGGCGCTTTTATAGCGGTCGTCGTGACCGGCGGTGAGGTTGTAGGTCTTAGCCCGTTCTTCGCGGCCATTGATGTGGTTGAACAGCAAACGCCCGCCGCTGAGTTTTTCAAAGGTCAGGGCTTGTTCGGCCAGCAACTTGGGTGCGGTCATGCCCGCGTAAGCCGCCACCAGAAAACGCATTTTTTCGGTAAAGCCCACCACCGAAGTGGCAGACACCAGCGGGTCGTTGGGCCATGTGGCCACCAGCGCGCCATAAAAACCGCCCTGGTCGATGGTCTCGGCCAGTCGGCGGTAGCGATCGAAATCCACCGGGTAGATGCCGTCTTCCATCCAGGGGTAATGACCGTCGGCCATGCTGAGGTACCACAGTGCTTTAATTGCCATCAGTCGTGTTCCTGATTCAAGGGTTCGAATTCGGTTGGAGGTCCATCGCCAATGCCGGGTCAGCCGACCACTCGCACAGCGAGCCGTCGTAAACGCTCACGTGTTCAACGCCCACCAGAGCCAGAGCCAGGGCAAACCCCGCCGCCGTGATGCCGCTGCCGCAATACAGCACCCACTCAACCTGCGGGCGTTCGATAAACGGCTGCAACGTTGCCAGCAGGGCGGGGCGCGGGACAAAGGCGTGGGTGTGCGGGTCGATCAGCTCGATATACGGCAGGTTGAGGCTGGTCGGGATATGGCCGGGGCGTGCGTATTTACTTTCTTCGCCGCGAAACACCGGGCGGCGCAGCACGTTGAGCAAACGGGCGTTGTGTTGCCCGGCCACTACCTGCTGCACGTAAGCGCGATCGACGAAATACCCCGGTGTGTCCACCGCCGTGAAGTCGCCGGGGCTGTTGGCTGCGGGCGTGGTGTCCAGCGCCAGCCCGCGAGCGAGCCAGGCGCGCAAGCCGCCCTCCAGCACAAACACCTGGCTGTGGCCGAAGCTTTTCAGCAGCCACCAGATCCGCGCGGCCCAGATCCCGTTTTCGCGATCGTAGATCACCACCGTGCGCTGGTTGCTCACCCCCAGCGCACGCATGGCCGAGGTGAAGGCCTGGGCATCGGGCCGTGTATAAGGGAACGGCGCCGACGGGTCCGACAACTGATTGGCCAGATCGGCCAAGCGCGCCCCCGGCAAGTGGCCAGCGGCAAAAGGCTCGCGCAACCCTGTGGCACTGACTTCCAGCACGCTCCAGTGATCGGGTTGGGCCAACAGCGCATCAAGGCTGAGTAACGGGCGGGTCATATACCTGTCCTGAAAAGCCAAAAACCCTGTAGGAGCGAGCTTGCCTCGCGATCTTTTGATCGTTAAAAGATCGCGAGACAAGCTCGCTCCTACAGCTCGTGTTTACAGCGGCGAGGCCTCAAACCGGGCCTTGGCGCGGATCAGGTCGGCATCCACCGCATCCAGCCCGTCGATAAACGCCGTGGCAAACGAACCGGGCCCTTTGGCTGTGGCTTCAGCCAGTTCGGCGGCCAGGGCAAAGTGCACATGGGCGCTCACCAGCGCGGTCAGGTAATCGCTGGCCACAGCGGTGTACGCCGCCACCAGCGCACCCAGCGAGCAACCCGACGCGGTCACTTTGGGCAACCAGGCGCTGCCACCGGCGATCTTGATGAGCCACGGGCGCGGCGGGTTTTGTGCATCAGCGACCCAGCCCACCACATGGTCAATGGCGCCCGAGGCCGACACGGCGGCGGTGTGCTCCAGCAACTGCACGGCGGCGGGCACTGCCTGTGC
>NZ_WIVR01000125.1:0-3250 GCF_009600525.1 Pseudomonas sp. FSL R10-1350 | reverse complement strand
CTGCGTTCGGCCAGCGTGGTTTAATGGGGCCTTTTAGATCAAGATCAAAAGCAAGATCTAGATCAAAAGATCGCGAGACAAGTGAAGGGGTTTACTTACCCCGCGAACTGCACGGGTAACCATCCGGGCCCGCCGTGCCGGTGCAGGCCCGTTCAGCAGGCAGGGACTTTACCGGCTCGCTCAGGTGGTTACGGTTTTGCGCATCACGCTCCAGGTCAAACGCGTCATACAGCTTGCCCGCGGCGGTGTAGCTGCGCACTTCAAGGCGTGAGTCCTGCACGTCGATGGTCTGATACAACTGGGTTTCTTCAGCGCTGCGATCCGGTTGCAGGTGCGCCCGGTCATTGAGCCCGTACATCTTCGACCCCGCCACCGAGACCATGTACACCGGGCCCTGCACCTTGCCGCTGGCACGGTCTGCACGGGAGGCGGCACGCCCGGCTTCGCTGGTCACGCGGCTGTAGCAATGGTCATGGCCTTGCAGCACCAGGTCCACCGCGTAGCGCTCAAATAACGGCTTCCAGGCGGCCTTCAACGGTTCGGTGTCTTCGGGGCGGGCGCAGGTGAAAACGGGTTGGTGGTTGACCACAATATTCCAGCGCGCCGGGCTGTTTTTCAGGCTGTTCTCAAGCCATTTGGTTTGCTCGGCCAAGGTGTCCATGTCGAGGGCCGCCGTGCCATCCAGCACGATAAAACGTACACCCTGGTAATCCATCACATACGTGGTGTTCTTCAAGCCCGGCACGCCGTTGTCCGGCAGCGCGAACTGACGATTCCAGTGCGGGCTCAGGGTACGGCTTTCGCTGCCATCAGGGTTTGTGCCGTCCAGGTATTCGTGGTTTCCGATGGCCACCACTTGCGGGATCATCCCGTAGTTATAGCCACCGGCCTGGTTCCACTCGCCCCATTGATCGTCATGCACCAGGTCATCGCGTTGCGACACCAGATCCCCGGCATGCACGATCAGTGCAGGGTTGGCCACACTTTTCAGGGCCTGGCGGATGCTGCGCGAGGCCAGTGACAGAATGTCGTTTTGCACATCGCCCATGTAGATAAAACTGAATGGCTTGAACGTCTCGGCAGCAGTACGAAACTGCAACCATTCGCTCCAGCCTTCAGCACCTTTGACCCGGTACACGTAGGCGGTGTCTGGCTGTAAATCGTGCAGGCGCACCTGGTGGTAAAGGGCCGGACCGTTTTCAGTGTCCAGGCTCAGTTGAGTCCCTTCCAGCGTATGGGCAGCCTTGGCCAGTTGCGGCCCGTCGAGGGCGACCGCCAACTGCAATTGGCTGGCTTGCTGGTGAGTGTCGGTGCGAAAGGTCACTGCCATTTCCCGTGCAGGATTGGCCCCTGGCGTCAGCACAATCCGATCCGCCAGACCGCTGGCGGCATAGGGTGTCCCGGGTGAATGGGGCAGGGGTGAGGCGGGGGTGGCCGCTGCACTGTTGATCACAGAAAACAGCGCGAGGGCGAGCAGCGTTGGGCGAATCATGGAGCCTCCTTGAGTGGCGAAATGCGCCCAAGGAAACAAAGCTGCGTGACATCGGGATGACGGTCGGGGGTCGATTCAGCTCGGTTTTCACCGGCTTTTTTGTGCTTTAAAGCAGGGGAGGTTTAAACGTTGAGCCCCGGCAGGTCATTTAAGATCAAGCCCATTGGCAGGAGCGAGCGTGCCCGCGATCTTTTGGTCCCTAAAAGATCGCGAGGCAACCCCTGTTTATTTGGCCGTGATCACCGCCAGCTTGGTAATGCCGGCCTTTTCAATCGAGGCCATAAGCTTGGCCACTTCGCCGTAGCTCACCCCGTTGTCGGCCTGCAACTGCACGCGCACATCCGGGTTTTTCGCCTTGGCATCTTGCAGGCTGACTTCCAGCAGGTCCGGTTGAATTTCGTCCTTGTTGATGTACACCTTGCCCTTGTCGTCGATGCTCACCACCACCGGATCCTTTTGCTCGATCGGGGCCACGGCCTCCGTTTTCGGCAGGTTGATCGGGATTGCGTTGGTTAGCAGCGGCGCGGTGACGATAAACACCACCAGCAGTACCAGCATCACGTCGACCAGCGGCGTGACGTTGATTTCACTCAGCACTTCATCGTTGTCTTGGGTTGAAAAAGCCATCTCAAGACGCCTCCTTCACTTTGCCTGCGGCACCGGCCGCGGTGTTCAGCACCGGGTGCAAATGCACGCGGAACGCGCTCTTCTGGGCCAGGCTGTAGAAGTCGTGAGCAAAGTCATCGAGGTCGGCTGCGGTCAGTTTCAGGCGACGCAAAAAGTAGTTGTACACCAGCACCGCAGGCACCGCGACGGCGATCCCGACGCCGGTCGCCACCAGTGCCGCACCAATCGGCCCGGCCACGGTTTCAAGGCTGGCAGAACCCGCAGCACTGATGCCTTTCAAGGCCGACATGATGCCCCACACGGTTCCGAACAGGCCGATAAAAGGCGAGGTGCTGCCGATACTGGCGAGGATCGCCAGGCCGGTTTCCAGTGAGCGGCGTTCACGCACGATCTGCTGGCGCAGCGAGCGCTCGAGGCGGTCCTGATGGTTGATGGCGTGAGCAAGGTCAGTGGCTTGCTGAGTGTCAGACACCTGGATCGCGGCATAACCGGCCTGTGCAACACGGGCAGCGGCACCTGGTGCAGTGCTGGCCAGCTCGGCTGCGGAGTCGAGGCTGGTGGCGGCCCAGAATTGCTTGAGGAAGCGACGGTCCTGGCTTTTAAGGCGGCCGAACTGCACGCCTTTGAGCAAGAACAGGCCCCACGTGGCGACCGAGAAAATAATCAGCAGCCAGATGACCGCGTGTTCGATGGATTCAAAAGGGGAAGCGATCAGGTTCATGGTGTGGCTCTCCAACAAAGGCATTAAGTCAGTAGTGCGATGCGCCTTTTGTCAGGTAGCCCGCTGGAACAATCAGGTTCAGTTATTTGATTTTGAAGTCGATGGGTACGCTGACCCAGCCGTCCTGGGCCACGTCGCCCTGTTTGGCCGGGACGAAACTCCAGCGTTTGACGGCCGCCAGGGCGGCGTCATCGAGCTGGGTACGACCGCTGCTTTTTTGTATCTGGATCTCGCCCGGCTTGCCGCTGGCCAACACATGCACGCGCAGCAACACCGTGCCTTCCCAACCTCTGCGCATGGCCAGCGACGGGTATTCCGGCGCCGGGTTGTGCAAGTAACCGGCGTTGGCCGAGGCCGGTGTCACCGGTTTTGGCGCAGGCGGTGCCGGTGGAGCCGGGGCGGCCACAGGC
>NZ_WIVR01000124.1:0-3361 GCF_009600525.1 Pseudomonas sp. FSL R10-1350 | reverse complement strand
GCTGGCCCAGCACGCTGACGCTACCGCCGTGGGCCGTCTGCAAACCGGCCAGCACCCGCAGCAGGCTGGACTTGCCCACCCCGCTGGGGCCCAGCACCGAGACCACTTCACCGGGCATCAATTGCAGATCAAAGCCTTCCAGCACTGACTGCCAACCCGTGTCACGGGCATAGCCCAGGGTGATCTGGCGCGCCTCAAGCACCACCGCACTCATTGCGCACTGGCCTGGCTTTGACGCTGTAACTCGGCCCGCAGCTGTACCAGGCTTGGGGTCACAATCGGCACAAAGGCCGATTCGCGCCAGCGACGCGCAAACGCGCTGCCATAGGCACTCAGGTAAGCTTTGCCGCCGCTGGCTTGCAGTTCGAATTGCACGGCACTCGCGGTGGCCTCGGCCAGGGCGATGCGGATCTTGAACAGCGCTGCCGGTTGCGTCAGAAAACGCCCGTCCAGCAGCCCGGCCTTAAGCGCTGTGACGTGGCTTTCAAGGGCCGCCCGTTGTTCTTCCAGGAGTTCGAGCAAGCCTGCGCGTGGGCCTTGCAGATGCGCTTGCGCTTCGTTAAGCGAACGCCGCGCCAGACCAATCGCCATGGCACATTGCAAGCCCAGGAAGGCCGGGCGCACGGCCGGTAAAAACACTTTGGCATTGTCGTGTAGGAGCCACTCTTCAGCCACCTGCACAGCTTGCAAATCAATGGCTGCGGTATTGCTCGACTGCAAGCCCATCAGTTGCAGGTCCGCCGAGCGCGTCAGCCCCGGCAGGGCGTCAGGGATCGCCAGCACAAACGGCGTACCGCCCTCTTCCCGATCAATCGCTGCTGCCACCACAAACCCGCTTTTGCGCAGATTGGTCACCCAGTGCAAACGGCCGTTGAGGCTCCAGCCATTGGCCTCGGCCCGCGCCTGCACTTGCAGCGCCTCGACCCCCGACAGAAACTTCATGGCATTGGACAGGCCCGTAGCACCCGCCAGTTGACCGCTCAACAAATCGGGCAGCAAGCGCTCACCCAGGGCCTTGTTCGGGCTTTGCAGGACATATTCGATAAACGCGCGCTGGCCCCAAAACACAAACGCCGAGGCCAGCGAATGACTGGCGACACTGGCCACGCTTTCTATCGCATCGACGACGGAGCCGCCGCTGCCGCCCAACGCCGGGTCAACCCCGACCCGCAGCACATTGGCGGCCGCCAGCTGTGACAGAACGGTCTGCGGGTCGCTGTGGCCCAAGTCGAGCGCCTCGGCTTCGGTCTCCAGCCAATGACTGAGTACGGGGTCGAGCATGTGGGTTTCTCCTTAAAATCGTGGCCCGCTGATTACTCAGGTTTGTTCCAGCTGTACCGCGCCAGCTCAGGGTTCAACGGGGTCCGCGCGAAGACGTTGGCAAAGTTGCACAAGGTCGCCAGGCTCACGCCCAGAATCACTTCCAGCACTTGGCCTTCGGTAAAACCGGCGGCCTTAAAGGTGGCGAAAGTGCCGTCGCTGACATCACCACGGGTGGCAATCACTTCACGGGTGAACGCCGCCAGCGCTTCCAGTCGTTCAACTGGCAGCTCGGTTTGGCCGCGCAGCGCCGTCACCACTTCGTCTGGCAGCTTTGCCTTGTTTTGCGCCACAGCGGTATGCCCTGCGACACAAAAATCGCAACCATGACGCGTGGCAGCAATCAACTGCACCACTTCGCGCTCAGGCAGGGTCAGCTCAGACTTGCCGTTAAGCGCCGAAACCGTGACATAGGTTTCCAATGCCGCCGGCGCATTGGCTAGAATCCCTAGCAAGTTCGGAATAAATCCTGAGTTTTTTTGCGCGTTTTCCAGAAATGGCTTGGCGGCTTGCGGTGCGGTTTCCAGGGTATGAAGGGTGACGCGAGACATGTGGTGACTCCTGCGTAAGGTGTCTAAACAGTCTGTTGGTTATAAAAAATTCATTCCATATTCTAAAGTAGCGATTACTTGCTCCTGAGTGTTTCCATTAGATGATTTCTTCCACCCCACTAATCGATTGGTTATTAGAAAGCCTTGAGCTGGATGCCAGTCTTTTTCACGTCGGCCGTTATTGCGGCGGCTGGCACAGCAGCACCGAGGGGTTGGCCCGTGCCAGTTTCCATATGGTCGTGCAGGGCCAATGCTGGCTGCATGTCGAGGGGCAAACCACAGGCGTGCAGCTCAACGCGGGGGATGCGCTGTTTCTGCTGCAAGATTTGAAGTACCGGCTGTCCAGCGCCCAAGACCCAAGCCTGGCCGCGCAACTGCCGCGCCAGACCATGCAAGCGCTCGACAGTCAGGCGGAAGATGGCGTGGGCCTGGTCTGTGGTTTCTTCCATTTTCAGCCGGGGCTTTCGGCGCTGATCATCGAAGCCCTGCCCGCGTGGATTCTCTTGCGCGCCGACGACCCTTCGTCCCACGCAGCGCGCACGCTTTTCCAACTGATACTGGAAGAATGTCAGCGAACACCGGGGCCATCGTCAGCCCTGCTTGAGCGCCTTAGCCACCTGCTATTTCTCTATGTCTTACGCCAGCAAGTCGGCGACAACCCGAGCCTCGGGGGCTTGGTCGCCTTGGCGCGGCAGCCGCTGTTTTCCAGCTTGCTGGAGCAACTGATCGAACACCCCGAGCGGCCCTGGACACTGGAAAGCATGGCCGCCTGCACTGGCCTGTCACGCTCGGCGTTTTTCAAACGGTTTAGCGAGCAGGCCGGGCAATCACCGGGGCATGTCTTGCTGGCGCTGCGCATGCGCCATGCCTGCCGTTTGCTACAAACCGGCCACACCGTCGAGCAAGTCTGTGGTGCGGTGGGCTATCAGTCGATTGCCGCCTTCACCCGGGCATTTACCAAAGCGATCGGCGTGCAACCGGGGGCTTATCGCAAGCAGCATGAGCGACGTTGAGCGGCTTGGCCCGCGCAGTCTATGCTGTATTTACAACCTTCATTACGTGGAGACCTGTGTGACCGAACCTGGACCTCGGCATCAAAAAGCCCTTGACCGGTTCCTGGGCGAACGCCCGGAACTGGCTACAAAACTCGACAATCTAAACCCGCTGGAAGCCCGCGCGGCGGGCCTATCCATGGAGGAATATCGTCA
Source organism: Pseudomonas sp. FSL R10-1350 (assembly GCF_009600525.1). Taxonomy (NCBI): domain Bacteria; kingdom Pseudomonadati; phylum Pseudomonadota; class Gammaproteobacteria; order Pseudomonadales; family Pseudomonadaceae; genus Pseudomonas; species Pseudomonas sp. FSL R10-1350. The sequence goes on along the minus strand of NZ_WIVR01000124.1, from coordinate 282 downwards.
GGAACGCCTCAACGAAGCCTTTGAAGCGGAGGCTGAAAAACTGGGCTTTTTTGCCTGGGAACTGACCCTGCAATTGACCAGTGAAACGCCCGAAGACTTTGAAGCGCAGCGCCTTGAAGTGCACCGCGAAGTGGCGCAAATGGCAGGCATGGAATGGGCCGAGTATTGCGAGTTGTATGGCCTTGAGGTTGAGGCGCATTAAAAGTGTAATTACATGGACTCGCCCAAGCCGAGGCGTCTGTGCGCCACGGTGGCATTCTATTAGAAGCCAACGACAGCGAG
>NZ_WIVR01000123.1:0-3741 GCF_009600525.1 Pseudomonas sp. FSL R10-1350 | reverse complement strand
GGCTCAAGGCTTGGCCCGTGGGCACGCGCCCAAATACCGTCAAGGTGAGGCACAGTGGCCCGCGCGTGGTGTCGCCGCCGATCAGCCGCAGGTCGCACGCCTGGGCCATGACGTTCAAGCCTCGGGCAAACGCGTCCAGCCAGGCGGCTTCAACCGTCGGCAACGTCAGGGCAAGGGTAAACGCAACAGGGGTGGCGCCCATGGCCGCCAAATCACTGGCCGCCACTGCCAGCGCACGCTGACCGAGCAAGAAAGGGTCGCAAGGATCTGCGAAGTGCACCCCGGCTACCAGGGTGTCGGTGGAGATCGCCAGCTGTTCCCCGAAGGGAACATCCAGCAGGGCGCAGTCGTCGCCAATGCCCAAAGCAACGCCCACGCCGCCTTGCGCACAAGGCGCGGCAGCGAAGAAGTTGCGGATCAGCTCAAACTCGCCCATGGCCAACAGCGCGGGTTAGCGCTTGAACGCCTTGACTTCAGCTTCACGCAGGCGAGGTGCCAGTTTGTCCAGAACACCGTTGACGAACTTATGACCGTCAGTGGAACCGTAGACTTTTGCCAGCTCGATACCTTCGTTGATCACAACGCGGTAAGGCACGTCGACACGCTTGAGCAGTTCCCAGGTGGACAGGCGCAGAACCGCCAGTTCAACCGGGTCCAGCTCATCGATGGTGATGTCCAGGCATGGCACCAGGGCAGCATCGATCTCGGTACGATTGGCCGGTACGCCGTGCAGGATTTCGCGGAAGTAAGCGCCGTCAACGTCAGTGAAGTCGTTGTCCACGCGAAACTGGGCTTCGATCTCGTTCAGCGAGTGCTTGGCCATGTGCCATTGATACAGCGCTTGGGTCGCGAGCTGACGCGCTTCGCGACGCTTGGCGCTCTTGGAGGGCTTGCCAGCATCCGCAGGTTTAGGATCGCGCGGGTTGAAACGATCGCTTTCGTCGGAAATCACTTGGCCTCCAACGCTGCCAGCAGGCTGACCATTTCGAGAGCGGACAGTGCAGCTTCAGCGCCTTTGTTGCCAGCTTTGGTGCCGGAACGTTCGATGGCCTGCTCGATCGAGTCAACGGTCAGCACACCGAATGCAACCGGTACGCCAAACTCCATGGACACCTGAGCCAAGCCTTTGGTGCACTCGCCAGCCACGTATTCGAAGTGCGGAGTACCGCCACGAATAACAGCGCCCAGGGCGATGATGGCGGCGAATTCGTTGCGCTGGGCAACTTTTTGCGCAACCAGCGGAATTTCGAACGCACCCGGTGCACGGATGATGGTGATGTCGCTTTCGCTTACACCGTGGCGAACCAGGGCATCAACAGCACCACTCACCAGGCTTTCGACGACGAAGCTGTTGAAACGGCCGACGACGAGTGCGTAGCGACCTTTGGGGGCGATGAAGGTACCTTCGATGGTCTTCAGGGTCATTCGGTATGTCTCGTATTAAAGAGCCAGAACGCACTTGCGTGCGTTCTTTAAGGATATTGGGCCACGAATCGGGACTGGAAATGTCCGGTCATTATTCGGCGGGCACGTATTCTACAACTTCCAGATCAAAACCGGATATGGCATTGAACTTCATTGGTGAACTCATGAGGCGCATTTTGCGTACTCCGAGGTCACGCAAGATCTGTGAGCCTGCTCCGACGATGCTGTAAGTGGTCGGCTTTTTCACCGGTGCGGCATCGGCGGTTTCGCGAATGTGCGCCAGCAATACATCGCCATCCAGCGGGTGGCCCAGCAACAGCACCACACCGCTGCCCGCCTCTGCCACGGCGCTCATGGCGGCGCGCAGGCTCCAGCGGCCGGGCTGTTTGACCAGCAACAGGTCGCGCAGCGGGTCCATGTTGTGCACCCGTACCAGCGTCGGTTCTTCAGCGCAGATCTTGCCCAGGGTCAGTGCCATGTGCACGTCGCCTTCGACAGAATCACGATAGGTCACCAGGTTGAATTGGCCCAGTTCGCTGTCCAGTGGCTGCTCGGCAATCCGCTGAACGGTACGTTCGTGGATCATCCGGTAGTGGATCAAGTCGGCGATGGTGCCGATTTTGATGCCGTGTTCAGCGGCAAATGCTTCCAGCTCAGGGCGACGGGCCATGGTGCCATCGTCGTTCATCACTTCGCAGATCACGCCGCTTGGCTCGAAACCGGCCATGCGCGCCAGGTCGCAGGCGGCTTCTGTGTGGCCAGCACGGGCCAGGGTGCCGCCCGCTTGTGCCATCAGCGGGAAGATGTGGCCCGGGCTGACGATGTCATCGGCCTTGGCGTCTTTGGCAGCGGCGGCTTGTACCGTACGGGCACGGTCGGCGGCCGAAATGCCGGTGGTCACGCCGGTGGCGGCTTCGATGGACACGGTGAACTTGGTGCCAAAGCCGGAGCCATTGCGCGGCGCCATCAATGGCAACTTGAGCGTTTCGCAGCGCTCGCGGCTCATCGGCATGCAGATCAGGCCACGGGCGAAACGCGCCATGAAGTTGATGTGCTCAGCCTGGCAGCACTCGGCGGCCATGATCAGGTCGCCTTCGTTTTCGCGGTCTTCGTCATCCATCAGGATGACCATCTTGCCTTGGCGGATGTCTTCAACCAGTTCTTCGATGCTGTTGAGCGCCACGCGGCACCCCCTTATTTCAGGATTTTAGGTAGCCGTTGGCGGCCAGAAAACTTTCGCTGATACCACCCGAGGTCGGCTCGGCGGCTTTTTCGCCCAGCAGCAGGCGTTCGAGGTAGCGCGCCAGCAAGTCGACTTCAAGGTTGACCCGGCGACCTGGACGATAGTCGTCCATGATGGTTTCGCTCAGGGTGTGCGGAATGATGGTCAAGGAGAACTCGGCGCCATTGACCGAGTTGACCGTCAGGCTGGTGCCGTCGACGGTGATCGAGCCTTTGTGGGCGATGTACTTGGCCAGTTCCTTGGGTGCACGGATGCGGAACTCGATGGCACGGGCGTTTTCCTCGCGGGAAATCACTTCGCCTACGCCGTCAACGTGGCCACTGACCAGGTGGCCGCCCAGACGCGTGGTCGGGGTCAAGGCCTTTTCCAGGTTGACCCGGCTGCCGCTTTTAAGGTCGTTGAATGCGGTGCAATCAAGGGTTTCGCGGCTGACGTCAGCCATAAAACCGTTGCCCGGCAGCTCTACTGCGGTCAGGCACACGCCGTTGATCGCGATGCTGTCGCCGAGTTTGACGTCGCTCAGGTCGAGCTTGCCGGTCTCTACATAAACCCGCACATCGCCACCCTTTGGGGTCAGTGCGCGGATGTTGCCGATGGATTCGATAATGCCGGTAAACATGGGCGTTCCCCTTGAGAACAAAACCTGCGCTAAGCGAAGGCTGAGAATTATACGCTCGCGGGCGACACAGGTATGGCTGTGACTCGCCAGTCATCCCCTACCGCGCGCATTTCAGTGATTTTGAGCAACGGCGCTTCGCTCATGTGGGTCAGCGGCAGCTCAAGCAACGGCCTCGCGGTCGACCCCAAAAACTTGGCGGCGATGAATATCTGATACTCATCGACCAGGCCTTGCTCGGCAAAGGCGCCAGCCAGACGCGGACCTGCTTCAACTAACACCTCATTGACGCCACGGGCGGCCAGCGCCACCAGCAGTTTGCGCAAATCGACCTGGCCGTTGGCACCGTGGATCACCAGGCACTCGGGGCCGGTGCGGTATTGCTCGGCGGGCGGCACGCAGGTGGCGACCAAGGCCGGGCCGGCCTTGAAAAACGGTGCGTCCAGCGGCACACGCA
>NZ_WIVR01000122.1:0-3983 GCF_009600525.1 Pseudomonas sp. FSL R10-1350 | reverse complement strand
GGCCAGCGCCGCGGTGTTTGCCGCCAGCGTTCACGCCGCCCCGCAAGACGGCGGTGTGCTCAACCTGATCGCCCAGCCCGAGCCGCCGTCGCTGATGCACGGGGTGGTCACCCATGTCTCGACCCAATACGTCAGCGGCAAGATCCTCCAGGGCTTGCTGACCTTTGACACCGATCTCAAGCCCAAGCCGGTGCTGGCGCGCAGCTGGACGGTGTCACCGGACGGCCTCACCTACACCTTTGAATTGCAGCCCGACGTGCAATGGCACGACGGCAAGCCGTTCACCGCGTCTGACGTGAAGTTCAGCTTCGGCACCTTCTACCCCGAAGTCGATAAACGCATTGCCAGCGTGTTCGAGGAGTACCTCGACAGCATCGACGCCAGCCAGCCGCACCAAGTGGTCTTCCACCTGAAAAAACCTTTCGCGCCGTTCCTGTCATTGCTCGGCAGCGGCCTGCGCCCGATTGCCCCGGAGCACCTCTACGCGGGCACCGATTTTCGCAGCAACCCGTACAACCTCAAGCCGGTGGGCACCGGGCCGTTCATGTTTGCGGAATGGAAGCGCGGCGCTTACATCAAGCTGGTGAAGAACCCTAACTACTGGAAGAAAGGCTTGCCGCACCTGGACGCGATTGTCTTTCACGTGATCCCGGACGGCTCCTCCCGTGCTGCCGCTTTTGAACGCAACGACGTGCAGGTGCTGCGCAGCGGCGATGCCGACTACTCCGATCTCAAGCGCCTGGGCGCACTGCCGGGCGTGGAGTCTTCGGACAAGGGCTGGGAGCTGTACTCAGGGCTGGCCTACTTGCAGTTCAACACCCGCAAGCCACCGCTGAACAACCCCAAGGTTCGTCAGGCGATTCTGTATGCGCTGAACCGTCCGTTTATCGTCGACAACATCTTCTTTGGTGCGGGCAAGGTCTCGCCCGGTGCTTTCGCCTCCAGCTCGCCTTACCACGACCCGCAACTGCCGCAGTACGGCTATGACCTGGCCAAAGCCAAGGCGCTGATCGCTGAGTCCGGGGTGGACGTGGGTGCGGTGCGTATTCGTTTGCTCAACGGTGAAAAAGGCGGCGCCTGGGAACGTCTGGCCGAGTACACCCGCCAGGCCTTGCAGCCGCTGGGTTTCAAAGTGCAGGTGGTGACGTCGGACGCGGCGACCTGGTTCCAGCGCGTCAGCGATTGGGACTTTGACCTGACCTACAACTTTATCTTCCAGATCGGCGACCCGTACCTGGTCAACGCCTACCTGTACCGCACCGACTACATCCTCAAAACCTCGCCGTTCGCCAACGTCGGCGGCTACAGCAACCCGGACGTCGACAACCTGTGGAGCAAGGTTGCGGACACCCCTGAAGGCGCGGAGCGGACTCGCGTGTACAGCGAGCTGGAGCACAAGCTCAACGACGACCTGCCGGTGGCGCCGATCTTTGAGATGCGCTACCCGACGCTGTTCCACAGCCAGGTGAAAAACCTGCTGCAAACCGCCACCAGCCTTAACGAAGACTACGAGAGCGTCTACCTGGACGCCCCGGCGCCATGAGCGGCGTGTGGTTCCTCTGCGCGCGCCTTGGGCGTGCGCTGCTGATGATCCTTGGCGTGCTGGTGCTGAGCTTTTTGCTGGTGCGTTTGGCACCGGGGGATCCGGCGCAGTTGATGGCCGGTGAGGCGGGCGTGGACGATGCCCAGTACATCGCCAAGTTGCGCAGTGAGATGGGGTTGGATCAGCCGTTGCCCCAGCAGTTATTGCACTACTTGGGGCAGGTGGCGCACCTGGATCTGGGATATTCCTATCGCAATCAGGCGCCGGTCTGGGACTTGTTGTCCGAGCGCTTGCCCGCCACCTTGAGCCTGATGGGCTCGGCGTTTGTCATCTCGTCACTGTTCGGCGTGGCCCTTGGCGCATTGGCCGCGCTCAGCCGCCAGCGCCGCCGCTGGCTGGACGGGCTGATTTCCAATGGTGCGCTGTTGTTGTACGGCACGCCGCCGTTCTGGCTGGCGATGCTGTTGATTGTGTTGTTCTCGGTCAAGCTCGACTGGCTGCCCGCGTTCGGCATGCAGACCGTCGCCGCCGACCTGAGCGGCTTCGCCTGGCTGGGCGACCGGCTGCGCCATCTGGTGCTGCCGTGCCTGTCGCTGAGTTTTCTGTTCCTCGCGTTGTACGTGCACCTGACCCGCGCCGCCACCCTGGAGGCGTTGCAACAGGAACATGTCTACACGGCCCGTGCCAAAGGCCTGGCGCCGTCACGGATCGTCTTCGCCCACGTGCTGCGTAACGCGCTGCTGCCGGTGGTGACCTTTGCCGGGTTGCAACTGGGGCAACTGGCCAGCGGCGCCTTGCTGATTGAAGTGGTGTATTCCTGGCCGGGCATCGGCCGCTTGATGTACGACGCCCTGTCCCAACGTGATTACAGCGTGTTGCTGGGCGGCTTTTTACTGATCTCGGTGTTGGTGGTCGGTTTCAACCTGCTCACGGATTTGGCTTGCCGACTGATCGACCCGCGCATCGGCGCCGAAGGGGCAGCACGATGAGGGATTCCAGTGTGTGGCAACGTTTTATCGGGCAACCTGCGGCGCTGATCGGCGCGCTGTTTTTGTTGCTGCTGGGTCTGCTGGCCGTGGCGGCACCGTGGCTCTGCCAGGGCTCGCCCTGGGAGATGAACACCACGCCCATGCTCGCGCCGTTTACCCAGGCCGGGCATTGGCTGGGCAGCGACATGTTGGGCCGCGACCTGGCCACAGGTTTGCTGTACGGCGCCCGGGTGTCGCTGTCGGTGGGCGTGTTGGCGACGCTGGCCACCTTGCTCAACGGCTTGCTGGTGGGAGCATTGGCCGGTTACTTCGGCGGCTGGCTGGACGCGGTGCTGATGCGCGTGGCCGAGTTCTTCCAGATCATTCCGCAACTGGTGCTGGCGGTGATTCTGGTGGCGGTGCTGGAGCCGTCGCTGGGCACCATCGTGTTGGCCATCGCGCTGGTCGCCTGGCCTGCGGTGGCGCGGTTGGTGCGCAGCGAGTTCCTCAGCCTGCGCCAGCGTGAATTCGTGCAGGCTGCGCGGGTGCTGGGGCAAGCGCCGTTGGCCATCGTGTTTCGGCAAATCCTGCCCAATGCCTTGGCGCCGTTGCTGGTGACGCTGAGCTTTGTGATGGCCACGGCGATTCTCACCGAGGCGGCGCTGGCCTTTCTCGGCCTCGGCGACCCGGATGCCATGAGCTGGGGCTACATGATCAACGCCTCGCGCGGGATGCTGCGCGACGCCTGGTGGATGAGCCTGATGCCGGGGTTGGCGATTCTGTTTTGCGTGCTGGCGGTTAACCGTGTGGGCGAAGGTCTGCGCATTGCATTTGAACCTGCCCGTCGCCCTGGAGACTCAGCATGAGCGCAGCCCAACCGATTTTGCTCGACGTCGAGCACCTGCGCATCGCACTGCCTGCGGGCGGCGACCGCAGCCATGCGCTGCATGACGTGTCGCTGCACGTGCGCGAAGGGGAATGCCTGTGTGTGGTGGGCGAGTCCGGCTCGGGCAAGTCGATGCTGGCCAAGGCCCTGCTGCGCCTGCTGCCAGCACCTTTAAAAATCGAGCACGGCACCCTGCGCTGGCGTGGTGAAGACCTCGCCAACCTGGATGAACCGGCCATGCGCGCCCTGCGCGGGCGCGACATCAGCATGGTTTTTCAAGAGCCGATGAGCGCGCTCAACCCGTTGCTCAGCGTGGGCCGACAGATCGACGAAACCTTGCAGGCCCATGGCGTGAAAGACCGCGCCCAGCGCCGCGCTCGGGTTGTCGAGCTGCTCGGCTATGTCGGCCTGCCGGACCCGGAGCGGCTCTACCATGCCTACCCGTTTGAATTGTCCGGTGGCCAGCGCCAACGTGTGGTGATCGCCATGGCGCTGGCCTTTGCGCCGAAGCTGTTGATTGCGGACGAGCCGACCTCGGCATTGGACGTGACCACGCAACGGCAGATCCTCGATTTGCTGCGGCGCA
>NZ_WIVR01000121.1:0-4110 GCF_009600525.1 Pseudomonas sp. FSL R10-1350 | reverse complement strand
CCGCGTTGCCATGGGCCGAGCAGCACGATGGCTGCGCGGCCATGGTCGGTCAACTGGCCGTCGGCCACGTCAAACGCTGGCCATGGCTTGGCCGACCAGCTTTGCAGCGCGGCGGTGTCGGTTGCCGGGCGGATGCCGTGGCGCATCACCAGCACCACTTTGTCCAGGCGCAGCCCGCCGGTGTCCAGTGGTGCGGCCACAGAGGGCAGCGCCAGGCAAATGCCCAGCGCCAGAACCGTGTACTTCAAGAACGTTGTTTTTATCATTGCGGGCCTAGAAGTCATAACGCGTGTTGAAGGTTAACGTACGGGGCGAACCCGGCTGCAGGTAGTTTTCCTGATAGAAGGTCCAGTACTTTTTGTTGGCCAGGTTGCTGACGTTGGCGCCAAAGGTCAGTGCATGCCCGCCGCTCAAATGCAGACGATAACCGCCACCGGCATCGAACAGGCTGTAGGCCGGCAGGGTGTGCACGTTGCCTGAGTCCACCGCCATTTCGCCGATACGCTGGGCGCCGGTGTGCAGGAACATGCCGGGCACTTGCGGAACACGGTACGTGACTTGTGTTGCAGCTTGATAATGCGCTGCACCGGCGGCGCGGTTGCCATCAACGCCATCGCCCGCATCGTGGTAGGCCGAGTCCAGTGACATGACGCTGCCGTCCACGGTCAGGTTGGGTGTGGCATCGACGCTGGCGTTCAACTCCAGGCCTTGATAGCGGATGGTGCCGCTCTGCACGAAGACGTTGGCATCGTTGGTGTACTCGGCGCCCCGATCGATGCGAAACGCCGCCGCCGTCGCGCTCCAGTTACGCTGCTGGGCTTTCACGCCCACTTCGTATTGCTTGCTGCGCAGCGGGCCCAGGGTCTGTTCGGAGTTGACCGCCGTGGTGGGCGCGGTGCCGCCGTTTTCCAGGGATTCGACGTAACTGGCATACACGGTCACGTCTTTGTTGGGTTTGTACATCAACGCCACCGTTGGCGTAGCGGGTCGGGCCTTGTACTGGACAGCAGGGGCGGTCGAGGAGGCGTGAGTCTCCTCGCGGAAGTCTTCGTTGCGAAGGCCCGCCAGCAGCGACCAGTGTTCACCCAGCCCGATGGTATCGCTGGCGAATACGGCGCTTTCCTTGATGTTGTCATCGCCGTAGGTGCCGCCGCTGTAATCGATGTTGTACACCGAGAAGATCGTCGGGTCGTACAGGTTGCCCTTGCCCACGGTGCCTTTGGGGCTGACTACGGATTTTTCGGAGTTCAGTTGCGAGTAACTGCTGCCCAGCACCAGGTCATGACTGAACCAGCCGGTGGTGAACTTGCCTTCCAGGGTGCCCATGGCGTCGTTGTAGTCGTAGCCGTGGTACTCGGCCGACGCTTTGTCGGAGTAGCCGCCCGCATCGCTGGAAATGATGTACTGGTCTTTCAAATAACGGCGTGTCGAATCGCTGTAGCGGTAGGCCAGCTTGCCGGTCCAGTCGGGTGAAAATTTATAGGTCGCACTGAGCGTCGACAGGCTGTAATCCACATCGGTGAAGGAGCCATTGCTGTACAGGCGTTTGCTGCCATCAATGGGTTTGGGCAAGGCATTTTTAGCGTTGACGATGATGTCGGTGCCGCCGCTGGTATCACGCGTCTGGTACAGGGTGTCGAAGTCCAGGCTCAGGTCATCGCTGAGTTGCGCGTTGAGGGCCACGCCGACGGCTGTGCGGGTGACCTTGGCGTCGCCCGAAACGGCATCGCCTTCTTCGTGCACCAGGTTGACTCGGTAGCCAAAACGCGGGTCATCCAGGCGGCCGCCGACGTCCAGGTGTTCCTTGTACAGGTTGTTGGACTCGTAACCGGCGTCGACGCTGAAGGTGGTCTTGTCGGTTGGCCGTTTGGTCACGTAGTTGACGATCCCGCCTGGGCTGCCGAAGCCGTACATGAAGCCCGACAGGCCTTTGAGCACATCGATGCGGTCAAACATCTCAAGGGGCATTTCCACGCCACGGTTGATGTTGGCCATGCCATCCACCTTGTAGCCGTTCAGGTCATCCAGCGGCAGGCCGCGCACCGCGAGGGTGGCCGGGTGCGTGCCATAGCTGGAACTGATGGAGGTGACCGACGCGTCGTACTTGACCGCCTCAGACAAGATGCCCGCCTGGCGGTCCTGGATTTCGCTGCTGCCGACGCTCTTGAACGAGAACGGTGTATCGATCACCGCGCGGCTGCCCAGGGCACCGCTGTTGGTCTGCTGGTGCAGCGCCGGTTTGCGCTTGGCGGCTTTGACCGTGACTTGCGGCAAGGTGGCCAAGGCACTGTCGTCGATGGCTGCTGCGGCATCGGCGGCAAAAGACGGCATGGCCATGGCAAGCGCTGCGAAACCGAGACCTGCACGCACATACAACGGGGATTTGCGAAACATGACTGCACCTTCGAAAACGGCCATTCACGGCCTGGTTGATTTCTGTGGCGCGCACTTCGCCGTGGTCGGCTATAAAGGCCGACCAAACGGGTGGGGCGAAGGGCGACGCCGTGGTTAAGGGGTAACGGCCTGGGTCACAAAACCGATCTTGTCCAGACCACCGGACTGCGCCGCCGCCATCACCTGCACGACCTTTTCATAGGGCGTGTTGCGCTCGGCGCGCAGGTGCAATTCCGGGACCGGCTGGCGCGCGGCGGCTTCGGCGATCAGCGCGGGCAAGTCGCTGTCGCTGATGTCGTGGTCCTCCCAATGCAGGTGGCCATCGTTGTCCAGCGCCAGATCGACCGAGGGCGGTGGTTTGTTGTCTTGCTGCGCGGCAGCCTTGGGCAGGTCGATCTTCACCGAGTGCTGAATGGCCGGGACGGTGATGATGAAAATCACCAACAGCACCAGCATCACGTCCACCAGCGGCGTGGTATTGATCTCGGGGTTAAAGCCGTCTTCTTCCAGGTCGTCGCCGCCCGACAGTCCACCGGCCATCAGACGTACTCCGCCTGGGCATTGAAGGTGCTCTGGGCAGGCAGCCCGTTGCGTGGGGTGGCGCGGGCGCCGATCACCAGCAGGTCGTGCAGCTCGAAGGCAAACTTGCTCAGCTCTGCCAGGGTCTGCTTGTTGCTGCGCACCAGCAGGTTGTAGCCCAGGGTGGCGGGAATGGCCACGGCCAGGCCCAGGGCCGTCATGATCAGGGTTTCGCCCACGGGCCCGGCGACTTTGTCGATGCTGGCGTCACCGGACAAACCGATCTTCATCAAGGCGTGGTAAATGCCCCACACGGTGCCGAGCAAACCGACAAAGGGCGCGCTGGAACCCACGGTGGCCAGAATCGCCATACCGCCTTGTAACTTGCCGCCAATGGTCACTGTGGACTGGCGCAGGGCGCGGGTCAGCCATTCGCTGAACGGCGGCGGGTTCATGTCGCCATCCAGTGCATCACGGTGCTGGCGCGCGGCGCTGATACCGGCGTGGGTCACTTCAGCCCAGGCGCTGCCCTGGCCCAATTGCTGCACGCCCTCCTTGAGCGTCGGCGCGCCCCAGAACGCCGCCAAAAGTTTGCCCGAGCGCAGCCGAAACAGCGCCAGACGCAACAGTTTGTCGAGCATCACATACCAGGACGCCACTGACATCACCAACAACATCAAGGCCACGCCTCGGGTGACCACGTCGGCCTGTTGCCACAAAACATTCAAACCCAGTGTTCCGGTTTCCATGTGTTTTTCCTTTCTTTGGGGTGAGCGCTGCCCTGACCGGGAGGCCCTTCAATAAAAAATAGGGGTGAGTGCTAGCTGTCGAGCTGAAAGCGCAGCGGCACGATCACGTACACCGACACCGCATGCCCATCCTCCAGGTAAGGCTTGAACAGCGCGCCGCGCACTGCCGTCTTGCCCGCTTCATCGAGACTGCCGAAACCTGAGGAACGCACGATGTCCACGGCGCCGGGCTTGCCGTGAATATCCACCAGCACGCGCAAAATCACGGTGCCTTCGTTGCCCTCTTCACGGGCACTGTCGGGGTATTCGGGTTCGGGCTCATGCACGTACTCCACGCCTCGGGTAATCGTCTTGGGCTGAGGCGGTGGAGCGGGCGTGGGCGCAACCACCGGAGCGGCCGCCGCAGGTGGGGCGGGTGCGGGGTCTGACTTGACCGCAGGCGTTACCG
>NZ_WIVR01000120.1:0-4314 GCF_009600525.1 Pseudomonas sp. FSL R10-1350 | reverse complement strand
GGAACCGATTGGGGGATGCTGAAGATACTCGGCGGCCTGTTTGCTGCGCGACAGCGCGGCGTCGAAGACGGGGCGGCACCTCCTACAGGGGTTGCGTGTGTTACGGGGCAGTAGCCTGATGCTTTTTGATCATGTCTACCAGGCGTTGAGCCAGGGCCGGGTAGTTTTCGTCAAAGTGGTGGCCGCCTGGCAACTTGACGCTTTCGCCTACAGTCGTTTTGGCCGTGCAGCCGCTTTCGTCTGTCTCTTCGGCGCCATAGATGCATACCACTTTGTTGGCCGGCAACTTGGACATTTCTTCGCCGGTATCGGCTTCAGCGCCTGCTTTGCCGAGCCAGCCATCAACGTGAATCTCAAAGCTGCCACTGCGGGCGAAGGCCAACAGAATAATCGCGTCTACGCGTTTCTGTTCGGCTTCAGGCAGGCGATTGTAGGTGGCGGGCAGAACGTCCGCACCAAATGAGTAGCCGACCAGAACAAAGCGCTGGGTGCCCCACTTTTGACGGTAGTGTTGCATCAGTTCAGTCAGGTCGGTGGCGCTTTGTTCCGGGGTCTTGTGCTGCCAGTAGTAGCGCAGCATGTCGATACCGACCACCGGATAACCGATCTTGGCCATCTCGCCGGCCACGTCACGGTCCAGGTCGCGCCAGCCGCCATCACCCGACAGGAACAACGTCACGGTGCTATTTTGCTGGCCCGCAGGCACTTCAACCACAGGCATGTTGAGCCCGTCGTTGTTGTCGCCGACCAGGATCTTGCGCAGTTCGTTGCTCAGTACCTGGGGGAAGTGAATGTCATAGTCGCTGATACTGGTCTGAGCGTTCGGCTGATCACGTACGAAAGCAGCGCTAGGGTCGTCAGGGTTGTCGTTCCAGGCCACCAGCCAGCTGCCGTGTGCGGCAGATTTAGGCATGGGCAACGTGCAGCCCGGTTGTTCAAGCGCAAAACCCACCGACACGGCTTGCGCTTTGTCGTTGGTTTGCTCGGCCAGCCAGCGCCAGGCCAGGGTTGCGCCCGGGCCGATGCCGCTAACCAGCGTAGGCGGGCCTTTCAACTGTTGCAGTGCTGTTTGCAGGGCTTGTTGCTGCAGGGTGCAGTCTTCCTTGGGCAGAATGACCTGTACCAATTGCGCCTTGCCGCCACGGCTCAGCGCCGAGAGTTGAGCGTCGGTCAGAGCCTCTTCGGCCGGTGTTGCAATCACCACTTGGGCGTGCGCGGTCTGGCCAGGTGTCACTTTGGTCAGGGTCGAGCCATCGGCTTGGCTCAGGTGCTCAACCGTCGGCTCGGGGGCCGGGCGATTCCAGAACCAATAGCCGCCGGCTGTCAGCGCAGCCAGTATCACCAGAATTAACAGCAAAAAACGCCAGGAACGATGTTTCATTAACGTTTCACCAATCCAGTCAAGCCGCCTGCAATCAGGGCGGCGGTATCAGCCAGCGCTACCAGCGGGTCAAGTCCGGCAGGCACGGCCATATAACGAGGTTCCCAGTCGGGCTGGAATTTGTCTTTAAAGCGACGCAAACCCTGGAAGTTGTACAGGTGCTCACCGCGCTGGAACAACATTGACCCTAGACGCTGAGTCAATGGCGCGCCACGACGGGGTTGGAGGCCAGACAATGGGACCATTCCCAGGCTAAAACGGGCGTATCCATGCTTTTTATAATGCTGAATCAGACCGACCATCATGTACTCCATGGTCAGTTTCGGCGCTTGCGGGTGGGCGCGCATCAAGTCGAGGCTCGACAGCTCATGGCTGTGAGTCTCAAGCAAGTTGGCAAAGGCTACGGGCTTACCTTCAAAACGGATGATGGCAACGCGGAAGTGCTTGATGTAATCCTCGCTGAAGCGTCCGAGCGAGAAGCCTTTTTCCCGGACATTCTTGCCGGTCAGCCATGCATCGGAAATAACCTTCAGCTCATCCATGGGCGCTTCGCCCGGTTCGTGGATCTCCAGCGACAGGCCGTCGCGGGTGCCGCGGTTCCAGGTGTAGCGCAGGTCTTTCATCTCTTTGCCCTTGGCGTCGAGATCAAAGCGGTGCAGATCAACCCGGGCTTCTTCGCCCAATTTGATCGCGGTCAGGCCGATGTCCATATAGAACGGCAGGTTCTCGGCGCGCACTTGATAAAACACGGGGCGGGCGTGGAAGGTGTCGCACAAGTCACGGAACTGCCAGATCAGCTCGGCGCGCTGTTGCGCAGGGCCGATGGGGTCATACAGCGCAACCAGGCTGCGGCCGCGGCGAGCGTACATCAAGAACGCGCTGTCGTCCGGGTGGAAGAGCAAGGCTTTGTCGCCGGTCAGGGCCAGGCCGCCATCTGGCTGGTCTGAAGCCAGCAAGATCTTCTCGGCGCGCTCCAGTTCACTGGCATCCGGCAAGTGGATGGTAGGGCGCGCCGTGCGCAGCAACCAGGTCAGCGCCACGATCACCAGCAGCACCGCCGCGCCCATCAGCGAGCGCAGGCCGCGTGGGGCATCCGAGTCGAGAGTGAATTGCCACCAGAGCTGATGGCTGTAGGGCACATCCTGATAGGCAAACAGCAGCAGCCACACCGAAGCGCCGAGTACGCAGGCACTGGCCACCAGATACAACGGTGAAAACGGCAGCTCGGTCAGGCGGCTCGGGCGATAGAACGAGCGGCGGAACAGGCCCAGCAGGCTTGCGGTCAGGACCAGAATGCACGCCTCTTCCCAGTCGAAGCCTTTAAGCAGAGACAATACGGCGCCGACCAGCAGCAGGATCGTGGTCAGCATCCAGGCGGCCGACAGGCGCCGACGCAGGCCTTGGGCCAGCAGCAGGCAGAGCACGCCGATCAAGCTGGCGCCGAAGTGCGAGGCGTCAATCAGGCGGTGCGGGATCAGAAAGCCGATGTGTTCAAGACGGGTATCGATTTCCGGAGTAGCCCCGGAAAACAGCAGAACCACGCCCGACATGAACACCAATACCGCCAGAATCGGCGCGGCAAGGCCGGAGGCCACGCGCAAACTTTGGCGGGTCTGAATCAGGCGCTGGGCTTCATTGATCAGCAGCATCAGGCAGGCAAGCAGCAGCGGCAAGATCACGTAGATCAAGCGATACAGCAGCAGCGCGGCGGCCAAAGGTGCAGCGCCGAGTTTGTCGGCAAAGGCAGCCAGCAAAATCGCTTCAAAAACTCCGACACCGCCCGGTACGTGGCTGAGTACACCGGCGGCCAGCGCCAGCAAGTAAACCAGCATGAAGGTGCCAAACGGCGGCGCTTCGGGAAGCAGCAAATACAGCACCGTGGCTGCTGCGGCGACGTCCAGCGCGGTAATCACCAATTGCAGCAGGGTCAGCCGTGCGCTTGGCAGGCGCAGGGTGCGGCGTCCAGCTTTGACCAGCAGGTTGTCCGGGATGGGTTGTTCAGGCAGGCGACGGCGATAAATGCCTAGTGCCAGCAAGCCAAACAGCAACAGCACGGCGACTGAAATGGCCGCCAGAATGTAAACCGGAATATGCAGGGCGGCGGAGGCGGCAGGCAGGTTGCTGAGGGTTGCCAGCGCAGCGAGCGGCGGCAAGGCGCAGCCCAAAGACAAGCTGGCAAACAGCGTCATGTGCGCGACTTCAGAGGCCCCTACGCCATGGCGTGCGTACAAACGATAGCGCACAGAGCCGCCGGACAAGAGCGACAGGCCTATGGCGTTACCAATGGCAAAGGCGGTAAATCCGCCCAGTGCCAGGGTTTTGGGCGGCAGTTTGACGCCGGCATATCGACTGGCAGACCACTCGTACCCGAGCAAAATCACAAAACCTACAGCTGTTGCAGCCACTGCGCCGAGCAGGGCGGGCCTGGGGACGTCCATGATGGAGTCGTGCAAGGCGTACAGGTCGAGTTCGCTGAGCAGATGGCGACAGGCAATCAGGGCTATGGCGAACAGAAGCAGGGTGAGCGCGAGTCCAATGGGTTGGCGGTACTTGCTCAGCAGGTCCAGTAAATGCAGGCGTTTGGCTGCAATCGGGTGGGCTGCTGAAGCGGGTTCTTTAAGTTCTGGCGAGTTATCGGGCATCAATCACCTCGTGAATCGTGCGCGATAGGATGGAGGCATAGACTCAAGTTACCAATCCTTTTGGTCAAAATATTTCAAAATACTTTCAACTGTTTGCTTGATGTTCAGGTTTGGCATGTGAAAAAAAGGTAATTGCTACCGCTCAGCATAGACGAGCCAATCTTCAGATAGATGACAGAACCTTTAATCGCAGGAGAGAAATACTTTTTGATCACGCACAAAAAAGGCCACTCTTTCGAGTAGCCTTTTTCGATGTTTGGTTGCGGGAGCCGGATTTGAACCGACGACCTT
>NZ_WIVR01000011.1:0-106441 GCF_009600525.1 Pseudomonas sp. FSL R10-1350 | reverse complement strand
CGTAGCTCAGTTGGTAGAGCACGGGATTGTGACTCCCGTTGTCGAGGGTTCGATCCCCTTCGTCCACCCCATATTTAGAAGGACGCCAGATTAATAATCTGGCGTCTTTGCTTCAAAAGTTTGAAATGCGGATGTGGTGGAATTGGTAGACACACTGGATTTAGGTTCCAGCGCCGCAAGGTGTGAGAGTTCGAGTCTCTCCGTCCGCACCAAATTAGGTTTCGCAATGTATCGCTGTGCGAAACCATTGAGAAAGCCGCCTGTGGCGGCTTTTTTATTGTGCAACAGGGGCTTTATCAGCAACTTGGCGCACAGGTAGTGAATCTTCAGTTCACTGGTTTGACTAGTGGCCTATTGATACATTGCTGGCTCGGCTGATCAAGCAAGGTTTGTTCAGTCAGGTGCAACATGCAATATGGTGGGCGTAGCTCAGTTGGTAGAGCACGGGATTGTGACTCCCGTTGTCGAGGGTTCGATCCCCTTCGTCCACCCCATATTTAAAAAAACGCCAGATTAACCATCTGGCGTTTTTGTTTTTGACGTTTAAAAAAGCGGCTGCAGTTCGACCTCGCGTGTGAAGGTCGTGTCGTCATAAGGCCTTGATGCTTAAGTCTATTGGCTGCATCCAGGTAGGCATTTTGCTCGTCAGACACTAAAAAAGCGCAGAACCTGAAAAGGCATGCGCTTTTTTTTGGTTTAAAAAGTTTAAGCGGTTCAGGGGTGGGTACACGCGGTGTTGGGTGACGTTTGTCAGGCGCATGTGTGTTCTCTGCTTCTATATAGAAGGCTCTGAACGGGGTCGTGTGTAAAGGTTTGTGTATTTTGAGCGGGTTAAGCAAATCATTGCTTGTGCTTAATAATGTACCGGTCGTTTCTATGTGCGATTTGGGTAGGGTGACTTCTTGAGTTTGACCCACTAGAATGCATGCCCTTGATTATGGGGTCGGAAACGGCCGGCTAATGTCTGTGCAACGAGGAATATCCATGCAAGTTTCTGTTGAAAATACTTCCGCTCTTGAGCGTCGCATGACCATTGGCGTGCCAGCTGAGCGTATTGAGGCTGAAGTCAACAAGCGTCTGCAACAGACTGCCCAAAAGGCCAAAATCCCGGGCTTCCGTCCAGGCAAAGTGCCAATGAGCGTGATCCGTCAGCGCTACGAAGCTGATGCGCGTCAAGAAGCGCTGGGCAACGTGATCCAGGCTTCCTTCTACGAAGCAGTGGTTGAGCAGAAGCTGAACCCGGCTGGCGCACCGTCGGTTGAGCCTAAAGTCTTCGAGAAAGGCAAAGATCTGGAATACATCGCGACATTCGAAGTGTTCCCTGAATTCGAAGTGACTGGTCTGGACACCATCGCCGTCGAGCGCCTGAGCGCCGAAGTGGCTGAAGCTGACCTGGACAAAATGCTGGACGTGCTGCGCAAGCAGAACACCCGCTTTGAAGTAACTGAGCGTGCTGCTCAGAACGAAGACCAACTGAACATCGATTTCGTTGGCAAGGTTGATGGCGAAGTATTCGCTGGCGGTTCCGCCAAGGGTACTCAGCTTGTTCTGGGCTCGGGCCGTATGATCCCTGGCTTTGAAGAAGGTCTGGTTGGCGCTAAAGCAGGCGAAGAACGCGTTCTGACCCTGACTTTCCCGGAGGACTACCAGAACCTGGACCTGGCAGGCAAAACTGCTGAGTTCACCGTGACCGTGAACACTGTTTCTGAGCCTAAGCTGCCAGAACTGAACGAAGAATTCTTCGCTCAATTCGGTATCAAAGAAACAGGTATCGAAGGTTTCCGCACCGAAGTTCGCAAGAACATGGAGCGTGAGCTGCGTCAGGCGATCAAATCCAAAGTTAAAAATCAGGTAATGGACGGCCTGCTGGCTGCCAACCCGATTGAAGTGCCAAAAGCACTGCTGTCCAACGAAGTTGATCGTCTGCGCGTGCAGGCTGTTCAGCAATTCGGTGGCAACATCAAGCCTGACCAACTGCCTGCCGAGCTGTTCGAAGAACAAGCCAAGCGCCGCGTTGTACTGGGTCTGATCGTTGCTGAAGTGGTTAAGCAGTTCGATCTGAAGCCTGACGAAGATCGCGTTCGCGACATGATTCAGGAAATGGCTTCCGCTTACCAGGAGCCAGAGCAGGTTGTAGCGTGGTACTACAAAAATGATCAGCAATTGAACGAGGTTCGTTCTGTTGTGCTGGAAGAACAAGTTGTGGATACTGTTCTGCAGAAGGCTAAGGTGACCGATAAAGCGGTCTCTTACGAAGAAGCTGTCAAGCCGGTGGAAGCTCCACAAGCCGACTGATTTGTGATTCGTTAGAAAACACAACCATAAGCCAGCCTCGAGCTGGCTTATGCGTATTCCAGACAAGACTTTTTGGGAGTGACTGCCGGACATGTCCCGCAATTCTTATATTCAGCAGAACTCTGACATTCAGGCCGCAGGCGGCCTGGTCCCGATGGTTGTTGAGCAATCTGCTCGTGGCGAACGCGCCTACGACATCTATTCGCGCCTTTTGAAGGAGCGGATCATCTTCCTGGTAGGCCCTGTCGAAGACTACATGGCCAACCTGGTAGCTGCGCAGTTGCTTTTCCTTGAAGCCGAAAACCCGGACAAGGACATCCATCTGTACATCAACTCCCCAGGCGGCTCGGTCACTGCAGGCATGTCGATCTACGACACTATGCAGTTCATCAAGCCAGACGTATCGACTATCTGCATTGGTCAGGCCTGCAGCATGGGTGCTTTCCTGCTGGCCGGTGGCGCACCGGGCAAGCGTCACTGCCTGCCTAACTCGCGCATGATGATTCACCAGCCATTGGGCGGTTTCCAGGGCCAGGCGTCGGATATCGACATCCATGCCAAAGAAATCCTCAACATCCGTCATCGCTTGAACTCGTTGCTGGCCCATCACACCGGTCAGTCGCTGGAAACCATCGAGCGTGACACAGAGCGTGACAACTTCATGAGCGCTGAGCGTGCAGCCGAATACGGTTTGATCGACTCTGTGTTCAGCAAGCGTCAAATGCCCGCTTAAGCAGCTCAAATGTAGGTGGTTGGATTAACCGACCACCTGCGGGCTTGAAAAAGCCCGCAGTTGCCTTCATCTTGTGTTGCAAGCCTATCGGATTTGGATCGATCGAATGACTGACACCCGCAACGGCGAGGACAACGGCAAATTGCTCTATTGCTCCTTCTGTGGCAAAAGCCAGCATGAAGTGCGCAAATTGATTGCCGGCCCCTCGGTGTTTATCTGCGACGAATGCGTCGACTTGTGCAACGACATCATCCGTGAGGAGGTGCAGGAAGCCCAAGCCGAAAGCAGCGCGCATAAATTACCTTCGCCAAAAGAAATCAGCGGCATCCTTGATCAATACGTGATTGGTCAGGAACGTGCCAAAAAGGTTTTGGCTGTAGCGGTTTACAATCACTACAAGCGCCTGAACCAGCGTGACAAAAAGAACGACGACGTCGAACTCGGCAAGAGCAACATCCTGCTGATCGGACCTACCGGCTCGGGTAAAACCCTGCTGGCCGAAACTTTGGCTCGTTTGCTGAACGTACCTTTCACCATCGCTGATGCCACCACACTGACCGAAGCCGGTTATGTGGGTGAAGATGTTGAAAACATCATTCAGAAATTGCTGCAGAAATGCGATTACGACGTAGAGAAAGCCCAAATGGGTATTGTCTACATCGATGAAATCGACAAGATTTCGCGCAAATCTGACAACCCTTCGATTACCCGTGATGTTTCCGGCGAAGGTGTGCAGCAAGCGTTGCTGAAACTGATCGAAGGCACCGTGGCTTCCGTACCGCCTCAAGGTGGTCGCAAGCACCCGCAGCAAGAGTTCTTGCAGGTTGATACCCGCAACATTCTGTTTATCTGCGGCGGTGCATTCTCGGGCCTTGAAAAGGTTGTGCAGGCGCGCTCGACTCGCGGCGGCATCGGCTTCAGTGCCGAAGTTCGCAGCAAGGAAGAGGGCAAGAAAGTTGGCGAATCGCTGCGTGAAGTCGAACCTGACGATCTGGTCAAGTTCGGTCTGATCCCGGAATTTGTCGGCCGTTTACCTGTTCTGGCTACTCTGGACGAACTGGATGAAGCAGCACTGATCCAGATTCTGACTGAGCCCAAGAACGCGCTGACCAAGCAATACGGCAAGTTGTTCGAGATGGAAGGCGTTGACCTTGAGTTTCGTGCAGACGCACTGAAAGCAGTGGCCAAGCGCGCCCTTGAGCGCAAGACCGGTGCTCGTGGTCTGCGTTCGATTCTCGAAAGCGTACTGCTCGATACCATGTATGAAATCCCCTCGCAGTCCGAGGTGAGTAAAGTGGTGATCGACGAAAGCGTTATAGAAGGTAAGTCCCAACCGTTGTTTATTTACGAAAGCAACGAAGTGGCTGCCAAGGCTGCACCTGACGCGTAAATGTATTGCTGCGTATGACATATTGCGTGTTAAAGAAGGGGCCTTCGGGCCCCTTTGTTTTTCCTGTCGCTCAGTGCTTGTTTTTTTTCGAGACAGCCCCCATCTTGGCTTCAAGCTTACTTCCACCTGATTACGGCCTTATGGCCGCCGTAGAGGCGAAATCATGAAGACAACCATCGAATTGCCTCTCCTGCCATTGCGCGATGTTGTTGTTTATCCGCACATGGTTATCCCACTGTTCGTGGGACGTGAGAAATCAATCGAGGCCCTTGAGGCTGCGATGACGGGCGACAAGCAGATTCTGCTGTTGGCTCAGAAAAATCCTGCAGACGATGATCCGGGCGAAGACGCGCTCTATCGTGTAGGTACGATTGCAACTGTCCTGCAACTGCTCAAGCTGCCGGACGGTACCGTTAAAGTGCTGGTTGAGGGCGAGCAGCGTGGCGCTGTGGAGCACTTCGGCCAGGCAGATGGCTACCTGAGCGCCGAAGTCTCGCTGATTGACGAAGTGGCCGTAGCAGAGCGTGAGTCCGAAGTCTTCGTACGCAGCTTGCTCTCGCAATTCGAACAGTACGTACAACTGGGTAAAAAAGTCCCGGCCGAGGTGCTGTCTTCGCTTAACAGCATTGATGAGCCGAGCCGTCTGGTAGACACCATGTCTGCCCACATGGCCCTCAAAATCGAGCAAAAGCAGGAAATCCTCGAAATCATCAACCTGCAAGACCGGGTTGAGCATGTGCTGGCGTTGCTGGATGCCGAGATCGACTTGCTGCAAGTTGAAAAGCGCATTCGTGGCCGTGTCAAAAAGCAGATGGAGCGCAG
The DNA here is from genome assembly GCF_009600525.1 of Pseudomonas sp. FSL R10-1350. Taxonomy (NCBI): domain Bacteria; kingdom Pseudomonadati; phylum Pseudomonadota; class Gammaproteobacteria; order Pseudomonadales; family Pseudomonadaceae; genus Pseudomonas; species Pseudomonas sp. FSL R10-1350. The sequence goes on along the minus strand of NZ_WIVR01000011.1, from coordinate 101,201 downwards.
CCAGCGCGAGTACTACCTGAATGAGCAAATGAAAGCCATTCAGAAAGAACTGGGTGACGGTGACGAAGGTCACAATGAAATCGAAGAGCTGAAAAAACGCATTGATGAAGCGGGCTTGCCCAAAGATGCGATGACCAAGGCCCAGGCTGAGCTGAACAAGCTCAAGCAAATGTCGCCAATGTCGGCAGAAGCGACCGTCGTGCGCTCTTACATCGACTGGCTGGTACAGGTGCCTTGGAAGGCTCAAAGCAAAGTGCGTCTGGATCTCAAGCGCGCTGAAGACATTCTGGATGCCGACCACTACGGCCTGGAAGAAGTCAAAGAGCGGATCCTCGAATACCTCGCCGTGCAAAAGCGCGTGAAGAAAATTCGCGGTCCTGTGCTGTGCCTGGTAGGGCCGCCTGGCGTGGGTAAAACCTCGCTGGCAGAGTCCATTGCCCACGCGACAAACCGCAAGTTTGTACGCATGGCCTTGGGTGGCGTGCGTGATGAAGCTGAAATCCGCGGTCACCGCCGGACTTACATCGGTTCCATGCCGGGCCGATTGATTCAAAAAATGACCAAGGTTGGGGTGCGCAACCCGCTGTTCCTGCTCGATGAAATCGACAAAATGGGCAGCGACATGCGTGGCGACCCGGCGTCGGCCCTGCTTGAGGTGCTGGATCCGGAGCAAAACCACAACTTCAACGACCATTACCTTGAGGTTGATTACGACCTGTCGGACGTCATGTTCCTGTGCACCTCGAACTCCATGAACATCCCGCCAGCCTTGCTGGACCGGATGGAAGTGATTCGTCTGCCGGGCTACACCGAAGACGAAAAGATCAACATCGCGGTCAAATACCTCGCTCCGAAACAAATTGAAGCGAATGGTTTGAAGAAAGGCGAGCTGGCTTTCGATAACGCGGCCATCCGCGACATCATCCGTTATTACACCCGTGAAGCCGGTGTGCGGGGCCTTGAGCGTCAAATTGCGAAGATCTGCCGCAAGGCCGTGAAGGAACATGCGCTGGAAAAACGCTTTGCCGTCACCGTGACGCCGGAGCTGTTGGAGCACTTCCTCGGTGTAAGAAAATTCAGCTATGGCTTGGCAGAACAGGAAGATCAAATCGGTCAAGTGACGGGCCTTGCCTGGACGCAAGTGGGTGGCGAATTGCTCACCATTGAGTCGGCTGTCGTGCCTGGCAAAGGCCAGTTGATCAAGACCGGTTCGCTGGGTGATGTGATGGTTGAGTCCATTACCGCAGCGTTGACGGTGGTTCGCAGTCGCGCCAAGAGCCTCGGTATCCCATTGGATTTCCACGAGAAACGTGACATCCACATTCACATGCCCGAAGGCGCCACGCCTAAAGATGGCCCTAGCGCGGGTGTAGGAATGTGCACGGCACTGGTGTCGGCACTTACGCTGATTCCTGTGCGAGCTGATGTTGCAATGACCGGTGAAATTACCCTGCGTGGTCAGGTACTGGCCATCGGCGGTCTTAAAGAAAAACTCCTGGCAGCCCATCGCGGTGGAATCAAAACGGTCATTATTCCTGAAGAGAATGTCCGCGATCTGAAGGAAATTCCTGACAACATCAAGCAGGATCTTCAGATTAAACCGGTTAAATGGATTGACGAGGTCCTGCAAATTGCGCTGCAATACGCCCCGGAGCCCTTGCCAGATGTGGCTCCTGAGATTGTTGCCAAGGATGAGAAGCGCGAGTCTGACTCTAAGGAAAGAATTAGCACGCATTAATACGAATTTGCCTGAGGGGCTTTCTTGACGCTGTATAGAGCCCTTGTTATAAAGCGGCTCTATAAGTGTCCGTAATACTCAGGCAAACGTTTAGCTTTACCAAAAAACTTTAGAAACATACTCAGACAGATATAAGGGGACTTAGAGTGAACAAGTCGGAACTGATTGATGCTATCGCTGCATCTGCTGATATCCCGAAAGCTGCAGCTGGCCGTGCGCTGGACGCAGTAATCGAATCCGTCACTGGCGCTCTTAAGGCCGGCGACTCTGTGGTACTGGTTGGTTTCGGTACTTTCTCTGTGACCGATCGTCCTGCTCGCACAGGTCGTAACCCACAGACTGGTAAAACGCTGGAAATTCCTGCCGCTAAAAAACCAGGCTTCAAAGCCGGTAAAGCGCTGAAAGAAGCGGTTAACTAAGTTTCTGTAACACTTTTTACCCAACCGGGTCAGGCGCACGCCAGGCTTGGCAGCGGAGCGGTTGTACCGTCGATGGTTATGTTGACGTGTTACGCCGAGGGTCGCGGGTTCGAGCCCGGTCCGCTCCGCCAGTTACGAGAAGGCGCATCCTCGGATGCGCCTTTCTTCTATCCGGACTCTACCCACGCTCCACGGTTGCTCATTGTGCAAGACCGTTTCTGGGGGAAGCATGCTGCAAAATATCAGGGACAATTCACAAGGCTGGATTGCCAAGACCATCATCGGTGTCATCGTCGCGTTGATGGCGTTGACCGGTTTCGATGCGATTTTTCAAGCCACCTCTCACAGCAAGGATGCGGCCAAAGTAAACGGTGAAGAAATCACCCAGGTTGAGCTCAGCCAGGCTGTCGACATGCAACGTCGTCAGTTAATGCAACAACTGGGCAAGGATTTTGACCCTGCATTGCTGGACGAAAAAATGCTGCACGATGCAGCCCTTAAAGGGTTGATCGACCGCAAGCTGTTGCTGCAAGGCGCCAACCAGGCCAAGTTCTCCTTCTCGGAAGCGGCTTTGGACCAGGTTATCCTGCAAACACCAGAGTTCCAGGACAATGGCCAGTTCAGCCCTGAACGTTTCGACCAGGTGATTCGTCAACTGGGTTACGGCCGTCTGCAATTTCGCGAAATGCTAGGTCAGGAAATGCTGATTGGTCAGTTGCGTGCCGGTTTGGCAGGCAGCGGTTTCGTGACCGACGAAGAAGTGAACGCGTTTGCCCGTCTTGAGAAGCAAACCCGTGATTTCGCCACCCTGAACATCAAGGCTGATCCAGCTGCGGTGAAGGTCAGCGATGACGAGGTCAAGGCTTACTACGACGAGCACGCCAAAGAGTTCATGACCCCTGATCAGGTGGTGATTGATTACATCGAATTGAAGAAGTCCGCCTTCTTCGACCAGGTGGCAGTCAAAGATGATGAGCTGCAAGCGCTTTATCAGAAAGAAATCGCCAACCTGGCTGAACAGCGCCGCGCTGCGCACATCCTGATTGAAGTCAACGACAAGGTCAGCGACGCGCAAGCCAAAGCCAAAATTGAAGACATTCAACAGCGCTTGGCCAAAGGCGAAAGCTTCGAAGCACTGGCCAAAGAGTTCTCCCAAGACCCGGGTTCGGCTGCCAACGGCGGTGACCTTGGCTTTGCAGGCCCGGGTGTCTACGACCCAACGTTTGAGACGGCTGTCTATGCGTTGAAAAAAGATCAGGTATCGGAGCCGGTGCGTACCAGCTTTGGTTATCACTTGATCAAGCTGTTGGGCGTTGAGGCACCAGAAGTGCCGAGCTTTGCCAGCTTGAAAGACAAACTGACCCGTGATCTTAAAACCCAGCAGGTTGAGCGTCGCTTCGTCGATGCAACCAAGCAGCTGGAAGACTCGGCTTTCGAAGCATCCGATCTGGCCCAGCCGGCGCAAGAGCTGAACCTGACCGTTCATACCTCGGCACCGTTTGGTCGTGAGGGTGGCGAAGGCATCGCTGCCAACCGCGCTGTGGTTCAAGCCGCATTCAGCACCGAAGTGATGGATGAAGGCGCGAACAGCACCGCACTTGAGCTTGACCCTGAGACCGTTGTGGTTCTGCGTGTTAAAGAGCACCTTAAGCCAGAGCAACTGCCTCTGGAAGCCGTTGCCTCGAGCATTCATGCACATCTGGTCAAAGAGCAGGCCGCTGGCGCTGCTAAAGCCAAGGCTGAAGGCATCATCAAAGATCTGCGCGATGGCAAGCTGGCGTTGAACCAGCCGGTTGCTGGCCAGTCGTGGAAAGTTGATGAAGCCGTCACTCGTGGTCAGGACGGTATTGATCCTGTCGTGCTGCAAGCGGTCTTCCGCATGCCTAAGCCGGCAGCCAAGGACAAGCCGACCTTTAGCACTGTTAGCCTGGCTGATGGCACCGTTGTCGTACTGCGCCTCAATGGCGTAAACGATGATGCGAAGCCAACCGACGAAGAGAAAGCTTCTTACCGTCGCTTCCTGGCGTCGCGTTCGGGTCAGCAAGACTTTGCTGCCTACCGCAAGCAGTTGGAAAACGAAGCCAAGGTTGAGCGCTACTAAGCCCTCAGCATCGCTTCACTAAAAATGGCCGCTCACTGAGCGGCCATTTTTTTTGCGGTCCAAACGCTGACAAAAGACCTTTATTTGATCAGGTCCATCACAAAGCTGAGCAGGGCGCGAGTCTTGGCCGGGACGTGATGGCGCGACGGGTAGTAGGCGTAGAGCGGGAATCGCTGGTCCGACCATTCGGGGAACAATTGCACCAACTGATTTGATGAGGTGTATTGCTCGATCCCCAGTTCGAATAGCTGGGCAATGCCCAGGCCTGCCAGGCAGGCGCTGTAGACCGTTCCTGGATCATTTACCGTGAGTTGCCCCTGGGGCTTCACGGTCAATTGTTTACGCTTTTGGTGAAACTCCCAGGCAAACGGTTTTCCCGTCACAGGTTCCCGGAAAAGAATGCAGCGGTGAGGCGTGTTTTCCAGTTCGCGTGGATCTGTCGGATGCCCAAAACGTTCTAAGTAGGCCGGGGATGCCATGGCCAAAACCCGAGTGTCGAACAGTTTTCGGGCGACAAGCGACGATGGGAGAGGGTGCCCAAAGCGCAGTGCCAGATCAAAACCATCTGCCACCAAATCTCCCAGATCCTCCTTGCTGCGCATGTCCAGTTCCAAGTCCGGATAGCTGTCCAGAAAAGGCCCCAGTCGCGGCCCAAGGATGAAGCGTGCGAATAGCGGGTCGACATTGATGCGCAGGCGACCCTGGACCATTTGTGCGTCACCGGCGGCACTGCTGGTGACCTCGGCCAGAGCGCCGATCAAAGGCATCACCTGCTCGTAAAAATGACGGCCTTCTTCGGTCAGCCTGACTGATCGTGTGGTGCGCTCGAAAATCCGGATCCCCAATCGGGTTTCCAGTCGGGCGACGGCTCTGCTGACACCGGACTGGGACATGTCCAGCACTTGGGCTGCGCCGCCAAAACTTCGTGTGTCGACCACTGCGGCCATGACATCCACGCCTTCAAGCAGTTGGGGGCTGAACGCTCGCATTAATGACTCCGGGGCATGGATATTGTGACTCTCATGCTATCGCACTTCTGCGAAGTAAATCCCACACTGGCTCTCGCTCAGCACACCACATTCATCGGGTGTGTTGGCCTTTCCCATCGCCATTCATTCGGGATGAAATGATGCAATCGATAGTTACAGATTCAAGCCCTGATCCTTCAGCGTCGCAACACCACGGGATGAAGGTCTCTAAAGGGCGAAGTGCAAGCGCCGTGCTCGCTTTAAGCCTGGGGTGCTTTTCTTTTGTCAGCACAGAACTCATGCCGGTCGGTGTTCTACCGGCACTGGCCCAAGGGCTGCACGTCTCGCTGGGCGTTGCAGGCTACCTGGTCACGATCTTTGCGTTCATGGTGGCCCTCACTGCCGCACCTCTCACCAGCCTGTTGGGGCACATCAACCGTAAAACCCTGATGTCGGGTCTTCTGGCCGTATGTTGCATCGGTAATCTGATTACCTTTCTGGCCTCAGGTTATTTCGTTGTGTTCATCGGCCGAATTCTGGTTGCCGCTGCCATTGGTGTGTTCTGGTCGACCGCGGTTGTCACCGCCGTGCACCTGGTTGCTACCCGCAATGCGGTGCGTGCGACGTCTATCGTGTTCGGCGGCGTTTCACTGGCCGCCGTACTTGGCGTTCCTGCGGGGTCCATGCTGGGCGATCTCTATGGTTGGCGTGCGGTATTCGCGGCACTCTCTGTGCTGAGCCTGATCGTGTTCATGCTGATTGTCTGGTCTGTCCCGGCTGTGCGTATTTCCCGAACGGCCAAACGCGGGGCCATGTCGTCTGTGCTCAAGAGTCGTTCTTTGCTGGCGATTTTTGGGATCACCGCCTTTGTCGTGACCGGTAACTTTCTGGCTTACACCTACATTGCACCGTACCTCGAGCAGGTAGCCAGGCAGAGTGCCGCGCAGATCAGCTTGCTTTTGCTGGTTTATGGCGCTGCGGGCGTGGTCACCAACTTTGCCATCGGGCCCTTTGCCGCGCGAGCGCCACGGGCCAGTCTGGGAGCAGTGACGGTGCTGCTTGGCGTGAGCCTGGCATGCCTGAATACCGCTGCGCTTAGCCACACCGCGGTCATTGTCACGCTTGCGGCCTGGGGCGCGGCATACGGTGCGCTTCCCGTCTTGCTGCAGACCTTGGTGTTTAAAGAGGCATCCAAAATCGAAGGCGGTGCAGATGCCGCCACCTCTATCAACGTCTCTGTATTCAATGCCGCGATCGGGCTGGGCTCTCTGGTTGGGGGACTGTTGATCAATCTGGCCGGCCCGTTGCCCATACCGTTTGTATCGGCAGCTTTCGCGTTGGCCGGGCTTGCGGTGCTGTTTATCAGCCGCGAGCGCAAAGCCCGCAGGTCCTGATGCTATTCGTTTTCTCTACACACTTATCAAGCAGGTTGTTAAAGCATGAGCAACATTACAGTACTGGGCCTGGGGGCGATGGGGTCGCGGATGGCCGCTCGACTGATCGCCGCCGGGCATAAGGTCACGGTCTGGAACCGCACGGGCCGGGCTGCGCAACCGTTGGTTGACTTGGGCGCCACCCTGGCGGTGTCGCCAAGGGACGCCAGCCAAGGCGCTGAGTTTGTGATCGCTATGCTGCGTGATGATGAAGTGTCGCGTTTCGTATGGCTGGATCCTGAGTGTGGGGCGCTCGCGGGAATGTCACCCGACACTGTCGCAATCGAGAGTTCAACCCTGACGTCGGGCTGGATACAGATGCTGGGTGCGCACATGCAGCATCAACGGGTATCACTGCTGGAGGCGCCCGTTTCCGGATCCCGGTTGCAGGCCGATACAGGGCAGTTGACCTACCTGATCGGCGGGGACACACAGGTGCTTGAGCGTTGTCGTCCTGTGCTGGGTGCATTGGGTTCTGGTATCCACCATACCGGTGCATTGGGGCATGGGGCGCTCACCAAGCTCGCAACCAATGCCTTGTTAGGCATACAAGTAACCGGTTTGGCTGAGATCATCGGCATGCTTAAGCGCAGTGGCGCCGATGCTTCGCACGTGTTGGCGGCGATGGCAGGCACTTCTGTCTGGGCGCCGGTTGCCACTTACCTTGCCAATACGATGCTGGCAGAGAACTTCGCCCCGCAGTTTCCCGTAGAACTCATCGAGAAAGACTTCGGATACGTGTTGAATGAAGCCGGAATTTCCAGGGATGCACCGACCATCGCTGCGGCACATGGGGTGTTTCAGCAGGCAATGGCGCAAGGGCTAGGTGCAGAGAACATGACCAGCGTCGTGCGGCTATTTACCGCGCAGCATGCGCCTGGTGAGGCAGATAGCTGACGCGGGCTGTGAGCCAAAACAAAAAACGCCCGGTGCAGACTCTGCACCGGGCGTTTTTATTGGCGGTTGCGCCGAAGCAATTACTCTTCGAGGCTGCCCATAGCGGTGGTGTTGAAGCCGCCGTCTACGTACATGATTTCGCCGCTGATGCCCGAGGCCAGGTCGGAACACAGGAAGGCGCCGGCGTTGCCGACTTCTTCGATGGTCACGTTACGGCGCAGCGGGGTTTGAGCTTCGTTGGCTGCCAGCATTTTGCGGAAGTTCTTGATGCCCGAAGCGGCCAGGGTACGGATCGGACCGGCCGACACGCAGTTAACGCGAGTGCCTTCCGGGCCCAGGCTGCCTGCCAGGTAACGTACACCGGCTTCCAGGCTGGCTTTGGCCATGCCCATCACGTTGTAGTTAGGCATGGTGCGCTCAGCACCCAGGTAGGACAGGGTCAGCAGGCTGCCATTGCGGCCTTTCATCATCGGGCGACCGGCTTTGGCCAGGGCCACGAAGCTGTAGGCGCTGATGTCGTGAGCGATGCGGAAGCCTTCACGGGTGGTGGCGTCGGTGAAGTCACCGTCCAGTTGGTCGCCAGGGGCGAAACCTACGGAGTGAACGATGCAGTCCAGGCCGTCCCACTTCTTGCTCAGGTCTTCGAAAACCTTGGCGATTTCTTCATCGCTGGCAACGTCGCAAGGGAAGCACAGTTCCGGGCCAGAGCCCCAGCCTGCGGCGAACTCTTCAACGCGGCCTTTAAGCTTTTCGTTCTGATAAGTGAAGGCAAGTTCAGCGCCTTCACGGTGCATGGCGGCAGCAATGCCAGAAGCGATGGACAATTTGCTGGCGACACCGACGATCAGGACGCGCTTACCGGCGAGAAAACCCATGTGTTGTTCCTCTATCAGGTTAATCGACAGCCACTGGTGCCAAAAAGGCGGCTTCCAGCAGCTGTTGTGTATATGGATGTTGCGGTGAGGCAAAGATACTTTGCGCATCACCCTGTTCGACCACTTGGCCATGCTTGACCACCATCAGTTGGTGGCTCAGCGCTTTGACTACCGCCAGGTCATGGCTGATAAACAAATATGTCAGGTTGTACTTGGTTTGCAGCGAGCGTAACAACTCGACTACCTGGCGTTGTACTGTGCGGTCCAACGCTGAGGTTGGCTCGTCCAGCAGAATCAACGCCGGTTTTAATACCAGTGCCCGGGCAATGGCGATTCGTTGCCGTTGCCCGCCAGAAAACTCGTGAGGGTAGCGGTGCCGGGTTTCCGGATCCAGACCTACTTCTCGCAAGGCTTCAATAATTGCCTTTTCCTGCTCTTCAGGTGTGCCCATACGGTGAATGCGCAAGCCTTCACCGACGATCTCGCTGACGCTCATGCGTGGGCTGAGACTGCCAAACGGGTCCTGAAACACCACCTGCATTTCTCTGCGCAGGGGTCTTACTTCCTGGCGTGACATGCAGTCTAACCGTTTGCCTTCAAAACGGATCAATCCTTCGCTGCCAATCAGGCGCAAAATCGCCAGGCCCAGCGTCGATTTTCCTGATCCGCTTTCTCCCACAATCCCCAGGGTCTGCCCTTGAGGCAGGCTGAAGTTAATCCCGTCGACCGCTTTGACGTAATCCACGGTCTTGCGTAACAAGCCTTTTTTGATCGGGAACCACACTTTGAGGTCCTCGACTTCCAGCAACGGCGCCCCGGCAAGCGTGTCAGCCGGGCCTCCGCTGGGCTCTGCGCTGAGCAGTTCCCGGGTGTACGGATGCTGTGGTGAACGAAACAATTGCTCACACGATGCTTGTTCGACGATGCAACCGCGCTGCATGACACATACTCTGTGCGCAATTCGTCGAACCAGGTTCAAATCGTGACTGATCAGTAACAGCGACATGCCCAGACGCGCCTGTAATTCCTTGAGCAATTCGAGGATTTTCAACTGAACGGTGACGTCCAGTGCGGTGGTGGGTTCGTCGGCAATTAACAGTTCGGGTTCATTGGCCAGGGCCATGGCGATCATGACACGCTGGCGCTGGCCACCTGACAGCTCGTGTGGCAGCGCTTTAAGGCGTTTGTGTGGCTCGGGGATGCCCACCAGCTCAAGCAGCTCCAGCGTGCGCAGGGTGGCCTCTTTGCCGGTCAGGCCTTTGTGAATGCCCAGCACTTCATTGATTTGTTTTTCAATGCTGTGCAGCGGGTTCAGCGAGGTCATGGGCTCCTGAAAAATCATGGCAATGCGGTTGCCGCGAATATGCCGCAGCTTTTTCTCATCCAGGTGCAGCAGGTCTTGCCCGGCATACTCAATGCTGCCGTGTGGATGGCGCGCCATGGGGTAGGGCAGCAGCCGCAGAATGGAGTGTGCGGTCACCGATTTGCCGGAGCCGCTTTCGCCAACCAGTGCCAGGGTTTCGCCGCGTTTGATATCGAAATTGATGCCTTGCACAACACGGTGTGATTGCTCGCCGGTGACAAACTCAACGGCGAGATCACGCACTTCGATCAGAATGTCCTGCGTCATCTTATTTCCTCGGATCGAAGGCATCGCGAGCGGACTCGCCGATAAACACCAGCAGGCTCAGCATGATGGCCAGCACCGCAAAGGCGCTGATGCCCAGCCACGGCGCTTGCAGGTTGGATTTGCCCTGCGCGACCAGTTCGCCCAGCGACGGCGCGCCCGGCGGCAGGCCAAAGCCCAGGAAGTCCAGCGCGGTGAGCGTGCCAATGGCGCCGGTCAAAATAAACGGCATAAAGGTCATGGTCGAAACCATGGCGTTGGGCAGGATGTGCCGGTACATGATGGCCATGTCTTGCATGCCGAGTGCGCGAGCGGCGCGTACATATTCCAGGTTTCGCCCGCGCAAAAATTCGGCGCGCACCACATCCACCAGGCTCATCCATGAGAACAGCAGCATGATCCCCAGCAGCCACCAGAAGTTGGGCTGCACAAAACTCGCCAGAATTATCAGCAGGTACAGCACCGGCAGCCCCGACCAGATCTCCAGGAAGCGCTGGCCTGCCAGATCGACCCAGCCGCCATAAAACCCCTGAAGCGCACCTGCGATAACGCCGATGATCGAGCTCAAAATAGTCAACGTCAGGGCGAACAGCACTGAAATCCTGAAGCCATAAATCACCCGTGCCAGCACATCGCGCCCTTGGTCGTCGGTGCCCAGCCAGTTTTCCAGAGACGGCGGAGCGGGGGCTGGCACTTTCAGGTCGTAGTTAATGCTCTGATAGCTGTAGGGGATCGGTGGCCACACCACCAGGGCGTCTTTCTTGGCCAACAGTTCGCGGATGTACGGGCTTTTGTAGTTGGCCTCGAGCGGGAATTCACCGCCGAAGTCGGTTTCTGGGTAGCGCTTGAGCGCAGGGAAATACCATTCACCGTCGTAATGGACCACCAGCGGTTTATCATTGGCGATCAGTTCAGCGCCCAGGCTCAGCCCAAACAGCACGATAAACAGCCACAAAGACCACCAGCCACGCTTGTTGGCTTTGAAACGTTCGAAACGTCGTCGATTGAGAGGGGACAGTTTCATCTCAATGCTCCCGGCTTTCAAAGTCGATACGCGGATCAACCAGGGTGTATGAGAGGTCGCCGATCAGTTTCACCACCAGCCCGACCAGCGTGAAGATAAACAGGGTGCCAAACACCACCGGGTAATCGCGATTGATCGCAGCTTCGAAGCTCATCAGCCCGAGGCCGTCCAGCGAGAAGATCACTTCAACCAGCAATGAGCCGGTAAAGAAGATGCCGATGAAGGCCGACGGGAAGCCGGCAATCACCAGTAGCATGGCGTTGCGAAACACGTGCCCGTAGAGCACGCGGTGATTGGTCAAGCCCTTGGCCTTGGCCGTGACCACGTATTGTTTGTTGATCTCATCCAGAAAGCTGTTTTTGGTCAGCAAGGTCATGGTGGCAAAGTTACCGATGACCAGCGCGGTGATGGGCAGCGCCAAGTGCCAGAAATAGTCGAGGATCTTGCCGCCCAGGCTGAGCTCGTCGAAGTTGTTGGAGGTCAGGCCGCGCAATGGGAACCAGTCCAGATAACTGCCCCCGGCGAACACCACGATCAGCAGAATGGCAAACAAAAAGGCCGGAATCGCGTAACCGATAATGATTGCCGAACTGGTCCATACGTCAAAGTGGCTGCCATGGCGCGTGGCCTTGGCGATACCCAGCGGGATCGAGACCAGGTACATGATCAGCGTGCTCCACAACCCCAGCGAAATGGACACCGGCATTTTTTCTTTGATCAGGTCGATGACCTTGGCGTCCCGGAAAAAACTCTCACCGAAATCCAGTTGGGCGTAGTTCTTGATCATGATCCACAGGCGTTCAGGCGCTGACTTGTCGAAACCGTACATCTTCTCGATTTCTTCAATCAGCGCCGGGTCCAGGCCTTGCGCGCCCCGGTAGTTGGAGCCAGCCACCGAGACTTCCGAGCCGCCTCCGGCGATACGGCTGGTTGCTCCGTCGAAGCCTTCAAGTTTGGCGATCATCTGGTCAACCGGGCCGCCAGGGGCGGCCTGAATAATGACGAAGTTAATCAGCAGAATGCCGAACAGCGTCGGAATAATTAGCAGCAGTCGCCTGAATATATACGCCAGCATTTACGGCTCCAGGCTTTCGCTTGTGGGTTTGGTAGGGGTTACGGGCGCTGCATCAGGTTTTGCCCACCACGTCTCGGTGCCGATGTCGTACAGCGGGGTCACCGCCGGGTGGCCAATGTTGTGCGAGTAGGCGACGCGCCAGGTTTTGATGTGCCAGTTGGGGATGACGTAGTAGCCCCATTGCAACACGCGGTCCAGCGCCCGGGCGTGGTTGATCAGGCTTTGCCGGGAATCGGCATGGATCAGGTCTTCGGTCAGTTGATCGATGGCCGGGTCTTTAAGGCCAATAAAATTACGGCTGCCGGGTTTGTCGTAGCTCGACGATTCCCAGTATTCACGCTGCTCACTGCCCGGCGAGTTGGACTGCGGGAAGCTGCCGACAATCATGTCGAAGTCCCGTGAACGCAGGCGATTGAGGTATTGCGAGGTGTCGACCCGACGAATTTGCAGATCGATACCCAAGTCGCTGAGGTTGCGTTTGTAAGGCAGCAGAATTCGCTCGAATTCCGATTGCGCCAGCAAGAACTCAATTTTTACCGGCTTGCCTTGGGCGTCGACCATCTTGTCATCGACGATACGCCAGCCAGCGTCTTGCAGCAGTTGATAGGCGCGGCGCTGTTGGTCGCGAATCATGCCGCTGGCGTCGGTGACGTTGGGTTTGAAGACCTCGGTGAAAACCTTGTCCGGTATCTGGCCACGCAAGGGTTCTAAAATAGCCAGCTCTTCAGCGCTCGGAAGTTCCTTGGCGGCCATTTCCGAGTTCTCAAAATAACTGCCGGTGCGTGAATAGGCGCCGCTGAACAGTTGCTTGTTGGCCCATTCGAAGTCAAACAGCAGGCTCAGAGCTTCGCGCACCCGTACATCCTGAAACATGGGTTTGCGCAGGTTGAAGATAAAGCCTTGCATGCCGGTCGGGTTATGGTTACGAATTTCTTCTTTTTTCAAGCGGCCCTGGGTGAAGGCTGGCGCGTTGTAGGCACTCGCCCAGTTCTTGGCGCTGATCTCGAACCAGTAATCAAACTGCCCGGCCTTGAGGGCTTCAAATGCCACGCTGTTGTCGCGGAAGTAGTCCACGGTAATCGCATCGAAGTTGTACAGGCCCTTGTTGATCGGCAGGTCTTTGCCCCAGTAATCCTTGTTGCGCTCGTAGCGGATGGAGCGCCCGGGTTTGATATCCGTGATGGTGTAGGGGCCGCTGCCGACAGGGATTTCAAGGTTGCCTTTACCGAAGTCTCGGGTTTCCCACCAATGCTTGGGCAGGACGGGCAGTTGCCCCAGAATCAGCGGCAGTTCGCGGTTTTTGTTGTGCTTAAAGGTGAACTTCACCTGCAACGGGTTTTCGGCAATGGCCTGGTCGACATCGCTGTAATAGCCCTTGTACAGCGGCGAGCCGTTTTTCATCAGTGTGTCAAAGGTAAACACCACGTCTTCGGCGCGGATCGGGTGGCCATCGTTGAACTTGGCTTCGGGGCGCAGGTAAAACCGTACCCAGCTGTTATCCGGCGCTTTTTCCATCTTTTGCGCGATTAAACCGTAGGAGGTAAACGGTTCGTCCAGCGTCTGGCGGGTCAGGGTGTCGAAGGTCATTTCAATCCCTTCGGCCGGTACGCCCTTGTTGATAAACGGGTTGAGGCTGTCAAAGCTGCCGGTGGTTGATTTGCGAAAGATGCCGCCCTTGGGGGCATCCGGGTTCACGTAATCGACATGCTTGAAGTCAGCCGGGTATTTCGGCGGCTCATCGTAAAGCGTCAATGCATGTTGCGGAGCGGCCAATGCCGCACAGGTCACACTGGCCAGCAACAGGCCTGCCAGCGGTTTTAGCCAGGTACGCAAAGGCATCATTGGGTTTTCTCCGTAGGCTTGAGCCACCATGCGCTAAGGCCCAGTGTGTAAGGCGGCGTCGTCACAAAGGCGAACCGGTTGCGGTACGCCAGGCGGTGATAATTCAGATACCAGTTGGGAATCATGTAGTGCTGCCAGAGTAAAACGCGATCCAGCGCCCGGCCAGCAGCCAGTTGTTCTTCGCGGTTCTGTGCGGCCAGGAGTTTTTCCAGCAATTGATCGACGACCGGGCTGGCAACCCCTGCATAGTTCTTGCTGCCCTTGACGTTGGCCTGGCTGGAGTGAAAGTACTGCCACTGTTCAAGCCCGGGGCTCAAGGTCTGATCGAGGGTCATCAGGATCATGTCGAAATCGAATTGGTCCAGCCGCTGTTTGTATTGCGCGCGGTCGACAGTGCGCAGCCGCGCTTCGATACCGATGCTGGCGAGGTTCTCGACATAAGGTTGCAAAATGCGTTCGAGGTTCGGATTGACCAGCAATATCTCGAACGTCAGCGGTTTGCCTTCGCTATTGAGCAAGCGTTGCCCGGACAGTTTCCAGCCACCTTGGGCCAACAGATCCAGAGCGTGGCGCATGGTTTCGCGGGGGATACCGCGGCCATCAGTTTTCGGCAGGCTGAAGGCCTGGCTGAACAGCTCGGGTGGCAACTGGCTGCGCCAAGGGGAGAGCATCAGCCATTCATGGCCTTGGGGGATGCCGCTGGCCGAGAACTCACTGTTGGGGTAGTAGCTTTCGGCCCGTTGATATGAGCTATTGAATAAGGCGCGGTTGGTCCATTCGAAGTCGAACATTTGCCCCAGTGCTTCGCGAACTTTAGCTTGCGCGAAGGTACTGCGGCGGCTGTTCATAAACAGGCCTTGTGTCTGGGTCGGGATCTGATGGGTGATTTCAGCCTTGATCACATCGCCACGGCGTACTGCCGGAAACCGGTAGGCATTGGCCCAGTTCTTGGCCTGGTGTTCGATATAAATGTCGAATTCGCCCGCCTTGAACGCTTCGAAGGCAACGTTGCTGTCACGGTAAAACTCCACTTCGACCCGGTCGAAATTGTATTTACCGCGATTGACTGGCAGGTTGGCGCCCCACCAGTTTTTGACATGTTCAAACACCAACTGCCGGCCTGGGGTCACCTTGGTGATGCGATAAGGCCCGCTGCCCAGCGGTGGCTCGAACGTTGTCGCTTTAAAGTCGCGTTTCGCCCAGTAGTGCTGCGGCAGAACTGGCAATTCCCCCAGCCGCAGAATCAATAACGGGTTGCCCGCACGTTTAAACACAAAACGGATGCGCTTGGGACCCAAAATATCGACGCGCTGAACTTCTTGAAGGTTGGTCCGGTATTGAGGATGACCTTCTTTTAGCAGCAAGTTGTAAGAAAACGCTACGTCGTAGGCGGTGATGGGTTTGCCATCATGAAAACGTGCTTCGGGTCGCAGGTTAAACACCACCCAACTGCGGTCTTCGTTGTATTCGACTGATTGTGCAATCAAGCCATAACTGGACGTAGGTTCGTCACCGGACGGGGCATATTGGCCAGTACCGGCCATTAATGTCTCGTTGAGTTCGTTGACCCCGTATTGCAAGAAGTTTGCAGTCGAAACCGGGCTGGTACCCTTGAAGGAATAAGGGTTAAGCGTGTCAAACGTGCCAAATGCCATGACCCGCAACGTCCCGCCTTTAGGCGCGTCGGGATTTACCCAATCGTAATGAGTAAACGTTGCCGGGTATTTGAGAGTACCGAACTGTGCATAACCGTGGCTTTCACTCAGGGTCGCACTCGCCGGAAAGCTCAAGGCCAGATTGATAAGAACTAACAGAAAGGGACGCATTAAGTCAGGTATTCGATCCGGGCATTGGGCTGAAGGTTTCCGTACAGTAACAGCTTGTATCTGTAGGAAAAAGGCCACGCCAGAAAGCACTGCGGGCAAGCAACTTCCTGCAATTTAGTAGGAGTATGCTTGCCCGCATGTACGTGCGAACCGAATCAGTGCGGCTTGTAGACCGTCAGGACTTGACCGGGCTTGAGGGCCTTGGCTGAATTTGGATTCCAGCGCTTAAGGTGCTGCATTTCAACATTGAAACGCTTGGCAACAATGTATAAAGAGTCGCCTTTTTTAACCGTGTAAGTTGTGGCTTTTTTAGCAGCAGGCTTGCGGGTGTCCTGCATGACCAGCGTTTGGCCAGCCTTCAGGTTATGCCCGCTAAGTTTGTTCCAGCGCTGCAGATCTTTGACGTCAACTTTATTGGCTTTGGCGATCAGTGTCAGGTTGTCACCGCGTTTAACCCGGTATTGACGGGTTGGCCGGGCCGGCGGGTTGCTGGCGACTGTGTCGAAAACGGCCTTTTTAGGGCGCAGGCTCACCAGCTCTTCAGGCTTGAGATTTGACAGGCTGGCGGTCAACAACTGGGCTTTGGACGTTGGCACCAGCAAGTGTTGCGGGCCATCAGTGGTGGCGCGCTGCTTGTAGGCGGGGTTCAACTGAAACATTTCGTCTTCGTCGATCTCGGCCAGGGCTGCCACGCGGGACAGGTCCATGGACTGCTTGATCTCGACCATCTCGAAGTACGGTTCGTTGGCAATCGGGTTGAGGTTGATGCCATAGGCTTCGGGGGTCAGCACCACCTGTGACAGGGCCAGCAGCTTGGGCACATAATCTTTGGTTTCCTGCGGCAAAGGCAGGTTCCAGTAGTCGGTCGGCAAGCCGAGTTTTTCGTTGCGTTCAATTGCCCGGCTGACCGTGCCTTCACCTGCGTTATAAGCGGCCAGTGCCAGCAGCCAGTCACCGTTGAACATGTCATGCAGGCGCGTCAGGTAGTTCATGGCCGCGAGGGTCGAGGCGGTAATGTCGCGTCGGCCATCGTAGGCGCGGGTTTGGCGCAGATTGAAATAACGGCCCGTCGACGGGATGAACTGCCAAAGCCCCACCGCATTGGCGTGGGAATACGCCATCGGGTTGTAAGAGCTTTCGATTACCGGCAATAACGCCAGTTCGAGTGGCATGTTGCGTTCTTCAAGGCGCTCGACGATGTAATGAATGTACAAGCTGCCGCGTTCGCCGGCGCCTTCAAGAAAAGACGGGTTGCTGGCAAACCACAAACGCTGTTGTTCGATACGCGGGTTGACGCCCAGGCCTTCTTGTAGCTGGAAGCCTTGACGCATGCGTTCCCAAACGTCTTTGGGGGCAACTGGCCCCGGCTTTTCCTTGAGCCAGAGCGGCTCTTGAGGAATGCGTTTGGTCAGTTTGAGAGTGGGCCGATCGACCGTTTGGGTCGAATGATCGAAGCTCTGGCATCCCGCCAAAGTGGCGGACACAACCACCGCGATCGCTTTAGCCAAGCGCGTCAATGCGTCTGAACTGATGGAGTTAGATTTAAATGACGACATTGGTTAAAGATAGTTTCGGGCAAAAATGTCGGGCGATTCTAGAAAGCAGGTGGGGCGCGGTCAACCATTCAGAATTTTAATGGCAACCGCGACACTGATTAAAACTTGTCTTTCCAGCTACGCAAGCTGGCAAAGACCGCGCTGGGCGAGTCATTGTCACGCTTGTTCCATTCGTCAGCTTTTTCTTTAACAGATATTTCGTTAACCCGCAGAAACGGATTAGTGCGCAATTCAAGCGCAATACTTGATGGCAAACTGATTTTGCCTGCATCACGCCAGGCCGCAACTTGTGCAACTCGGTCGGCAATATCCGGGTTATTCGGCTCTACCGCTTGGGCAAAGCGCAAGTTGCTTTGTGTGTATTCGTGAGTGCAATACACCTCAGTGTGCGCTGGCAAGGCTGCCAGCCGACTTAAAGAGTGATGCATTTGTTCAGGAGTGCCTTCAAATAACCGGCCGCAGCCAGCTGCGAACAACGTATCGCCGCTGAACAATAGTGGCTTTGAAACATCAGCGTGGTAATAAGCGATATGACCCAGGGTATGCCCAGGAACCAGAAATACTTTGAATTCAATTCCCAGTACGTTGATCACATCGTTATCGTTAAGTGGCACTTGTCGCGCGGGAATGTTTTCCAGCGCCGGGCCCCAGACTTTAGCGCCTGTGGTGGTGTGTAATTGCTCAACGCCACCCACATGGTCATGGTGATGGTGGGTGACCAGAATATCGCTGAGAACCCACTCGGGATGGTGCTTGAGCCAGTTCAGCACCGGGGCGGCGTCACCCGGATCGACCACGGCGCAGCGTTTTTGGGTCGTATCCTGTAACAACCATATGTAGTTGTCGCTGAAGGCGGGCAGGGCGTCGATCTGTAACATGGTGCAATTCCCAAGTGCGAGACAATGGCGCATCTTAGGGGCTGTTGGTGTTGCAATGCGAGCCGCGTTGCAGCGCCAGCCGAACGAAGAGGCGTAACCGGTGGATGGCGAGGTGGAGGAACAATGACCGATAAACCATTGGCTCAGGCGGACCCTGAGTGGCTGGCACTGATCAGTTCGGCCCGCGAATGGCTGTCTGGTCCCCTTGGCCAGTTGCTGCTGGAAGATGAGCAGCGTGTGCTTGAGGACGAACTCGGACGCTATTTCGGTGGCTACCTGGTGCATTACGGTCCGGGTGCCGACACGCCGCCCAAGGCTCCGCAAGTGCAGCGCAATGTGCGGCTGGGCGCGCCTTTACCGGGTGTCGAAATCATTTGTGAAGAGCAATCCTGGCCTTTATGCGAGCACGCGGCCGATGTGGTGGTGTTGCAGCACGGTCTGGATTTTTGTTTGTCACCTCACGGTCTGCTGCGTGAAGCCGCCAGCAGCGTCCGCCCCGGCGGGCATTTGTTGATTGTGGGGATCAACCCCTGGAGCAGTTGGGGGCTGCGGCATGTTTTTGCCAAAGATGCCCTGCGCAAGGCACGGTGCATTTCCCCGTCGCGGGTTGCCGACTGGCTGAATCTGCTGGGCTTTGCGCTGGAGAAACGCCGCTTCGGATGCTATCGTCCGCCGCTTGCTTCCAAGGCGTGGCAAGGCCGTTTGTCAGGTTGGGAGCGCAAGGCCGGTAGCTGGCAATTGGCCGGTGGGGGCTTCTATGTATTGGTCGCCCGCAAAATGGTGGTGGGTTTGCGGCCCGTCAAGCCACTGCGTCGAGAGCCAAAAGGCAAACTGATCCCTCTGCAGATGGCCAAGGTCAATCGACCTGATATTGAACCCTAATTTAAAATGCCGGGTCGGGTTAACCCGGCCCCAGGTGCTGCCATCACGACTTGATAGGCAGGCCGAGGCAGTTCTTTCTGGATAGTTGGCAATGAGCGATTGCGTAGAAATGTTCACCGATGGAGCCTGCAAGGGTAACCCTGGCCCGGGTGGCTGGGGGGCTTTGCTGGTCTATCAAGGCGTTGAAAAAGAACTCTGGGGCGGCGAGCCCGACACCACCAACAATCGCATGGAGTTAATGGCGGCCATTCGCGGGCTTGAAGAGCTCAAGCGCCCCTGCGAAGTCTTGCTGGTCACCGACTCGCAGTACGTGATGAAAGGCATCACCGAGTGGATGGTCAACTGGAAGAAGCGCGGGTGGAAAACCGCTGCCAAAGAGCCGGTGAAAAATGCCGACCTGTGGAAGCAACTGGACGAACAAGTCAATCGCCACACGGTGAAATGGCAGTGGGTGCGCGGGCACATTGGCCATCATGGCAATGAGCGTGCTGACCAGTTGGCCAATCGCGGGGTCGAGGAAATGAGGGGCAAAAAACATGCGTAGTGTAGTACTCGATACTGAAACCACCGGTATGCCCGTCACCGATGGTCATCGGGTGATCGAGATTGGTTGCGTGGAATTAATGGGCCGTCGCCTCACCGGCCGTCATTTTCACGTGTACCTGCAACCTGACCGTGAAAGTGACGAGGGTGCCATCGGCGTCCACGGTATTACCAATGAGTTTCTGGTCGGCAAACCGCGTTTTGGCGAAGTCGCCGACGAGTTTTTCGACTTCATCTCGGGTGCTCAACTGATCATTCATAACGCCGCGTTTGACGTCGGCTTTCTGAATAACGAGTTTGCCTTGATCGGGCAGACCGACCGCGCTGACATCACCCAACACTGCACCATTCTCGATACCCTGATGATGGCGCGTGGCCGTCACCCTGGGCAGCGCAATAGCCTGGATGCTTTGTGCAAACGCTATGGTGTAGACAACTCGGGCCGTGAGTTGCACGGCGCCTTGCTCGACTCCGAGATTCTGGCGGATGTTTACCTGGCCATGACCGGTGGGCAAACCAGCCTGTCGCTGGCGGGTAATGCGTCTGATGGCCATGAGTCGGGTGAGAGTTCTGGCAGCCAGGCCACGGAAATTCGCCGTTTGTCAGCGAGCCGTCAACCAGGTCGGATTATTCGTGCAAGTGAAAGTGACTTGGCCGAACATGCGGCGCGCCTTGAGGCGATTGCCAAGTCGGCGGGTGGTCCGTCGCTGTGGGCACAACTCATCGAAGCTCAAACCCGGCACTAGATCTATCATGGTTGTCACGCCGTCGCGGATTGCGATGGCGAGTTGCAGGGGTATTTCACCGCAAGAAAGAGGGATTTTTCATGCACCTGGTTTTAAACCCCAATGACCCCGTGGTTTCGGTTCGATTGGCGGATGAAGGGTTTGCGCCTTATGTATGGGGCAATGATTTTAGTTTTGAAGTAAACGCGTATGCCCGTGCTGACCGTCATAAGAAGGTCGAGCACTGGCCATTGGACATGATCACGCCCTATCGCAAGTGTTACGGCATAGACCCGGATGAATTTGCCAGTTTCATTGGGGCGCCGGACAGTGCGATTTTCATGGCTTATCTGGATGATCAGCCGGTAGGGCATGTGGTCGTCAGTACAAACTGGAATGGCTTTGCCCATGTCGATGAACTGGCCGTTGCCGCTTGTGCGCGCCGTCATGGCGTGGCCAAGTCATTGCTCGATGTGGTCAAGTTCTGGAGCCACAAGAAAAAACTGCAGGGCATCATGCTCGAAACCCAAAACAACAACATCGGTGCCTGCCGCTTGTATGAGCGTTGCGGGTATCAGGTGGGCGGTATTGATTACTTGCGCTATCGCGGCATCGATCCGCAAACCTGCGAAGTGGCGATTTTTTGGTATCTGCTGTTTGAAAGCCAGGTGTAGCCGCGGCCGCAGGCTGCCATCTTTACAGGTAAGAAACCTAAGATCGTGTTAAAGGGTGACGGCGCCCTGGTCTGCCAGCAAGACCTCGGCCCGTTCACGCACAATCTCAAGCAGCGCTTTAAGCGCTGCGCCGGGCTCTGAGCCTTTGCGCGTGAGGGCATACAGAGTCACGGGAACTGCGGGTGATAACGGGCACACGTCCAGCCCGCTGTTTTTGGCGCCAATGGCAGTAAACGGATCCACCAGCGCCAGGCCTTCGCCTGCTTCAACCATGCTGCGCATCATCTGATAACTGTGTACGTCAATGTGCACCACCGGCGCTGGCCGCAGTGTGTGCAGCTTGCTGTCGAGCATTCGGCTCAGCGGGTCGTGCTGACGCAGGCCAATCATGGCTTGGCCGGCCAGATCGTGCAGGGCGATGTACTTTTGTTTCGGGCCAAGCCAGCCGTGAGGCGCGAGCAATTGGACTTTTCCCTGGGCCAACTTCTGGCTATCAACGCCCGGCTGCTCGGCCGGTTGCAGAGCCAGGCCGACGTCGCATTCATCCATTAGCACGCGGCGTACTATTTCAGAGAAGCACTGGCTGCTCAGGGTCGTGGGCGTGTCGGGGAAGCGTCGTCTCAACGTCGCAACGCTGTGCGGCAGCAAGGGCTGCGCCAAGGTCTCGCTACAGGCCACGCGCAAGGTCGGGTCCTGATGCTGGCGCAAGGCGTCGCCAAGTCGGCGAAGCGGGTCTGCATCCATGTACAACTGATTGACCAGCGGTTGCAGCAGGAGGGTTTCGCGAGTGGCTTGCAGGCGTCCGCGCACGCTGGCAAACAGCATGAAGCCGAGCTGTTGCTCGGCTTCATGGAGTGTCGCGCTCAGCGTGGATACAGGCAGTTGCAACCATTCGGCCGCATGGTCGAGGTTGCCGGTCTGCAAGATCGCCTGGATCACTTCGATGTGGCGTAAACGCATGCGTGAAGTCCGTATTCAGCGGGTCAGGTTGGCGCGTTGCCTGGCCTGACCCCAGTCTCATCCTGTGACTTCAGCGTTATCCCGGTGGCTGAGGGTTACTCAGGCGTTACAACGGCGTCAGGCTTTGTCGCCACGGCGGTTTGCGAATCACGCGTTAGCAGCACTTTCGACTGGATCAGTTCGAACTCGTTGTCACTGATCTTGGTAACGCGATCTCCAATAGCCAGCTTGTAGGTGACCACAGGGTGACCCTCTACCACTGTTTCAAACTCATGCACCGAATAGACACGGCCTTCCGCGTCTCTTGCATGAAATTGCCCAACTAAAACTGCAGCCATTTGTAGAGAACCTCTGGAGATAAACACCCAATTTGCGGCTCTGTAGACCGTTGATCAGTAGGGGAAGTTTAACGATTTGGAAAAAATAGTCCGGCTACTTTACAGGCTTGCCCGCCGATAAGGTAAATCGAACTGCAAGAAAGCTGCCCGATCATCTATAACTAATCTTCCTACAGCCACAGACTCGGAGTTTTCTATGAGCAAGGTCTACAACGTAGCAGTGCTAGTCGGTAGTTTGAGGAAGGATTCGCTCAATCGAAAAGTGGCTCATGCACT
This sequence comes from Pseudomonas sp. FSL R10-1350, assembly GCF_009600525.1. NCBI lineage: Bacteria > Pseudomonadati > Pseudomonadota > Gammaproteobacteria > Pseudomonadales > Pseudomonadaceae > Pseudomonas > Pseudomonas sp. FSL R10-1350. The sequence continues at coordinate 78,544 of NZ_WIVR01000011.1, read as the reverse complement.
GGCAGAGCTGGCGCCGGCCAATTTGAAGCTGAACATTATCGAGATCGGGGATCTGGCGCTGTACAACGAGGACATTGATACCGCCACGCCACCCGCGGCCTACAGCGCTTTCCGTGATCAAGTACGCGCCGCCGATGCTGTGCTGTTTGTCACCCCGGAATACAACCGCTCGGTTCCGGCCGCCCTGAAAAACGCCCTCGACGTGGGTTCCCGCCCTTACGGTCAAAGTGTCTGGGGTGGTAAGCCTGGCGCAATCATCAGCGTGTCGCCGGGTGCCATCGGTGGTTTTGGCGCCAACCATCACTTGCGGCAATCGCTGGTCTTTCTGAATGTTCCTTGCTTGCAACAGCCAGAAGCCTACCTGGGCGGGGCCGGTAGCGTCTTTGATGAGTCAGGCAAGCTGTCAGAAAAAACCCGACCATTCCTGCAAGCCTTTATCGATGCCTACAGCCAGTGGGTTGAGCAATTGAAAAAAGCCTGATCGCGGATCAAGACCTGCACGGCAGACGACTGCACCGGGCGCAGTCGTCTGTCGGCCATCACTTAACTGCTTTGCGGCATTTCGCCGTTCGCCAGGCGTTTGTTGATATCGGCAATCACCTCGGGCAAATCGCTGAGGGTGTCGATCAAGTAATGCGGACGCGACCCTTCAAACAGGCTGTGAATACGTGTGCGTTCCGAGGCGAGGGTGGCTGGGTCCAGCGCACGGTATTGCTCGTACGTCAGGCCCAGCGCGTTGCCGGAACACACCAACGCCACCGTCCACATGCCCGCACGGCGGCCTTCAAGAATGCCTGGCACGGTGTCGTCGACTTTTACGCAAGCGCCCACATCATCAATACCCAGCGCGATCACGTTGGCCAAGGCCTGGGCAGGCCACGGGCGGCCGTTAGGCACTTGGTCAGTCGCCACGACGTGATCGGCGGTGTAACCGCGTGTGGCCGCCAGTTCAACGACCTTGGTCATCACTTGCGCCGGATACCCTGAGCACGACCCGATTTTGATTCCTTGCTCGCGTAACTGGGCGATGGTTTCCAGTGCGCCGGGGATCAGCGCCGAGTGCTCGGCGATTTTTTCGATTTGCAGCGGCATAAAGCGTTGGTAAATAGCCGTGACATCGTCATCGCTCGGTGTGCGGCCAAAAACCATTTTGTAGCGCTCACTGATCTGGGGTTGATCGCACAGGGTGCGAATGTGGTCCCACTTGCCCATGCCCATCGGGCCGCGTGCTTCCTCGATCGACACCTGCACGTCGAACTCGGCAAAGGCTTCGACAAAAATCTGAGTTGGGGCGAAGGAGCCAAAGTCGACCACGGTGCCGGCCCAGTCGAGAATCGCTGCCTGAAGTTTGCTTGGGTTGGTGTAGTTCATGTCTGTAAATCCTGTATGAGCAGCCTCGACTGCACGAAATAAACGGGGGGTTATCAGGTCGGAGCGGTCTTAAATGTCCAGCACTTCCATTTCGCCCAGCGCTTGGGCGATGGCAGTGACCGCTGCGTGCATGTCGATGGAACTGACGTGCCCGATACAGCCGACGCGGAACGTTTCAACTTGGGTCAATTTGCCGGGGTACAGGATGAAACCCTTGGCCTTGACCCGTTCGTAGAGCGTTTTGAAGTCATAGCGCGGGTCTTTGGGGGCATGGAAGGTCACGATGATCGGTGCCTGAATCGCTGCGGGCAGAAAGCTGCGCAACCCAAGCCGGGCCATGCCGTCGAGCAGTGTCTGGCAGTTGTTGGCGTAGCGTTTGTGCCGTGCTGGCAAGCCGCCTTCTTCGTTGTATTGCAACAAGGCTTCGTGTAGCGCGGCGACGACGTGGGTGGGCGGGGTGAAGCGCCATTGCCCGGTCTTGGCCATGTAGGCGTGCTGGTCTTGCAGGTCCATTGCCAGCGAATGGGCGTTGCCGGCAGCGTTGGCCAGTGATTCTTTGCGGGCGAAGACAAAGCCCATGCCCGGTACGCCTTCCAGGCACTTGCCGGAGGCTGCGATCAGCGCATCGAACGCGATTGTTTGTGCGTCGATGGGCAGGGCCCCGAAGGAACTCATGGCGTCGATGATCAGGCGTTTGCCGTGGCGGGCGATGACCGCCGCTATGTCTGACAGCGGGTTGAGGATCCCGGTGCTGGTTTCACAGTGAATCAAGGCGACGTGGCTGATACTCGGATCGGCCTTGAGCAGGCGCTCAACATCGGCGGCGGTGGTCGGTTGGTCTTCGGCGGTTTCAAAGATGCTGAAGCGGCGGGCGAGGACTTCGCAGATTTTTGCCAAACGCTTGCCGTATGCGCCATTGATCAGTACCAGGACATGGCCGTCGCGGGGCACCAGGGTACCCATCGCCGCTTCGACCGCGAACGTGCCGCTGCCCTGCAACGGTACGCAGTGGTGGGTCTCGCTGCCGTTGATGATCGCCAGCAATTGTTCGCACACGCTGGCCGTCAACTGGTTGAAGCGGTCATCCCATGAACCCCAGTCGACCAGCATGGCCTGACGTGTGCGCAGCGAGGTCGTCAATGGGCCCGGGGTCAGCAGGATCGGCGCAGCAGGGGTCATTCTGGTTTCCTCACACACTTGGGATGGCAATTGATTACAGGGCATACGTTGCAGTTTGCGTTTCTATCAATCAAATTGTTTATTGTTATCTCAGCTATCGGCCAGGCTTATACCTATGAATTTATTCCAGCTTCGTGCGTTTGATGCAGTGGCCCGTGAAGGCAGCTTTACAAGGGCTGCGGCGCGCCTGTTTATCAGCCAGCCAGCGGTGACCGGGCATATCAAGGCGCTGGAGGAGCACTACCAAATCACCTTGCTGCGACGCACGGCACGGCGTGTGGAGCTAACGGAGGAGGGTACCCGGCTGGCGGCCATCACCCGTGCCATGTTCGGCTTGGTCGATGAGGCGCAGGTGTTGCTGGAGGCTAATCGCCAGCTTCTGACCGGGCGACTGGAGGTGGCCGCCGACGGTCCGCATATGGTGATGCCGATGCTGGCGAGCCTGCGTGCGCGGTATCCGGGGATTACCGTCAATTTGCGCCTGGGCAATGCCCAGGAAACCTTGAACGCGCTGTTGTCCGAGCACGTTGATGTGGCAGTGCTCACCGAGGTCGAGCCGCGCAAAGGGCTGACTTTGCGGGCCCTGCAAGAGTCGCGGATTTGCGTCCTGGTGCCGGCCAGTCACCCGTGGCTGGGGCTGGCGCAGGGTGTGGATATTGCGCAACTGGATCAGGTCATCATGGTGTTGCGCGAGCCGAGTTCGATTACCCGACGCACCTTTGATCAGGCCTGCGACCGTGCGGGCGTCAATCCGCGGGTGTTGCTGGAGCTGGACAGTCGTGAAGCCGTGACCGAGGCGGTGGCGGCGCAATTGGGGATAGGCATTGTGTCGTCAGCAGAAGTCAGCCACGACCCGCGGGTAGGGGCTGTTCCGATCAACGGTGCAGGCTTGGTAAACCGCCATATGCTCGGCTGCATGGAGCGCCGCGCAGAGCTGCGGCTGATCAAAGCGTTTATGGAGCTTGCAGCCTAAATTGGATTTTTTGGTCGATTGACGACTTTCAGCCGTATAAACTTGCATCCATTCGACGGCCAAGCCGCCGCGACACACCCGATTGAGAGATGAGTAATGGGCGCACAGTGGAAGGTTAAACACAAAGCGGAAGCCGCAAACAGCCGCGGCAAGATTTTCGGCAAGTTGGCCAAGGAGCTGACAGTAGCAGCCCGTAACGGTGCTGACCCGGACATGAATTCGCATTTGCGCCTGGTCTATGAGCAGGCCAAAAAAGCCTCGATGCCTGCCGATACCATCAAGCGTGCCATCAACAAAGGTGCCGGTATCGGTACTGAAGCGGTGCAATACACCCGCGTGACCTACGAAGGTTTCGCCCCGCATCAGGTGCCGTTGATTGTTGAGTGCCTGACTGACAACGTTAACCGTACTGTTGCTGAAATTCGTGTGGCATTCCGTAAGGGCCAGTTGGGCGCTTCGGGTTCGGTGGCATGGGACTTTAACCATGTAGGCCTGATCGAAGCCAAGCCGGACACAGCCGATGCTGATCCTGAGATGGCGGCTATCGAAGCTGGCGCCCAGGATTTTGAAGAAGGCGAAGAAGAAGGCACCACCTTGTTCATCACTGAAACCACTGACCTGGATGCGGTGCAGAAGGCACTGCCTGAGCAGGGTTTTACGGTGTTGTCGGCCAAGTTGGGTTACCAGGCGAAGAACCCGGTGACCAGCCTGACTGAGGAGCAAATGGCTGAAGTCCAGGAGTTCCTGGCCAAGCTTGAAGAGCAGGACGACGTGCAGGACCTGTTCGTAGCCTTGGCATAAATCCCGGTTGTGCTCGGCTCGCGATCTTTTAAATCATCAAAAGATCGCGAGGCAAGCTCTATCGTTGGCTTGCGCACATCGCGTAGCAGTTGACGAGCTTTACGAGGCTACGTCCGGTTGCGCAGCAGCCGCAAAACCATCCCGCGAGATTTAAAGTTGCCTCTTGGATCAAAAGATCGCGAGGCAAGCTCGCTCCTACAGGAGGGTGGTGGGGCCTTCAGGCCAATGCCTGGCTGATGGCAGCGAAATCCGGGCGGGCCAATACGTCAGGTTGAGTGCACCGCTGCTGCAAATCCTTCCACTTCGCGTGTTGTTGATCGCTCATGTCTGAGTCGATCCGCTCCAGCAATTCCCCCAGCAAAATCCCGAATGCACGGACTTCAATGCGTTGCAGGGCACGGCTCTGCGGGCTGTTGTCGAGGGCGTGAAAGCACGCCGCGCCAAAGTCGCCAAGCAGGCAGTCACCTTCGTGGCTGTACAGAATATTGTGCGCGTATAAATCGCCATGGCAGATGCCTTGCGCATGCAAGTGATCTGCTGCCGAGGCGATACCGCGGGCAATACGCAAGGCGCTGTCGTAGGTGAAGCGGGTGGCGGGGGCATAGACGTCGCGACTGCAGGTGTCGAAGCTGGGCAGGGCGGCCAGGTTCATGAACGACGGGTCGATCAGCTCCATGACCAGGCCAGCGGTTTGCTCGGGGTGCCCCGTCACGCGGCCCAGAACCTTGATCAGGTTGGGATGCTGGCCGGCGGCAATGCAGGCATTCATTTCATTGAGCGGCGAACCATCGCTGGTCATGCTGCCTTTGTACAGCTTGACCGCAACCGCGTGTGCCGGTTGGCCAGGAGCGTTCCATTGCGCCTGGTGAATGATCCCGGACGCGCCTTCGCCCAGTTTTTGCCCCAGCTCAAGGTGCGACCACTCGATGTCGGGGGTGTTATCGGCTTCTCGCAGGGCGCTGGCGTCTTCACGCAACGGATTTCCTGCGTAGGCCAGCCAGCTCAAGCCCGGCAAGGCCAGCACGGTCTCAGGCAGTTCGGTGAATTGGTTGGCTGCCAGACGGATCAGTTCCAGACGCTCACACCGGGCCAAGCTGGCCGGTAACGTTTGCAGGCGGTTGCCGGCCAACATCAGCTTTTGCAGCAAGGGCCGCTGGCCCAGTTCGTCGGGCAACTGCTGGATGCGGTTATCCGTGAGGATCAGCCAACGCAACAACGGCGGCAATGCTGCGCCAGGGACGTGCTCGATCTGATTGGCCTTGAAGCCGATCATGCTCAGTTTCGCGCATTGCCCCAGGCAGGCGGGCAGTTCAGTGAACTGGTTGTCCGAGCAAAACAGAGTGCGCAGATGGCTCAGGCGGTGCAGGTCCTCGGGTAAGCGGCTGAGGGCGTTGCCACTCAAATTGAGGATCTCCAGGGTGCCAGCCAGCTGGAAAATTTCGGGTGGGAATTCAGTCAGCCCGCACGACAGATCCAGACGTTTAAGGCCGACCAATTGGCCGGCGCGCAGTTTAGCGAGGGTATCCATAAGCAGGCGGTGTGTACTCGTGCACGTAAAAGAAAAAGTGGCTCAACGCAGCTCGCGAACCATGGCTGACAAGGTGCTCAGCACGCTCTTGCCCAATTGCATGGAGCGCTTGCCAGACCAGCCGGTGATCGGGTCCGGTGCATTGTTGTTGTCCTTGAAGGGCATCTCAAGGGTTAGCGACAAGCAGTCAAAGTGGTCACCCACGCTGTTGCAGGCCAGGGTCATATTGGCTTGGCCGGGCTCATCACGGGTGTAGCCATGTTCGGTCTGGAAGTCGGGAGTCAGCTTGCTCAGGTGGCTGCGAAAGCGCTCTTCAAGGGCTGCCTGGCGTTTGGTGTAGCTTGCGTTGCCTTCACACCCTGCGGTGAACACGTAGGGGATTTCTTCGTCGCCGTGAATGTCCAGAAACAGGTCGACACCGTAGTGCTTCATCTGCTCCAGGGCGAAGAACACTTCAGGGCTGACATCGCGCTCGGTATGTTGCCAGGCGCGGTTTAGATCCTGGCCATTGGCATTGGTGCGCAAGTGCCCGAGAAACGCGCCGTCCGGGTTCATGTTCGGGATCAGGTACAGATCGGCGAAGTCCAGCAACTTTCGTAGCTGTGGGTCGCTGCCCTGTTCAAGGCGTTCAAGAATGCCCTGCATAAACCATTCGGCCATGTGCTCGCCGGGGTGTTGCTGGGCGATGATCCAGATCTTGCGTTTGTGGCCGCCGCCGGTGCCTTTGCGCAATAGCGGTATATCGCGTCCTTCGACGCTTTTGCCGATGGCCAGTACCTCACAGCCGGACCACTGCAACGCGTTTTTGATCAACTCGTCGTGGCGTGCACGGCTGTAGGGTTCGAAGTAAGCAAACCAGACCTGTGGTTGCTCTGCTTTCAGGCTGAAGGTCAGCGCAGTGCCGTCGAACTCAGTCGGGACGCGAAACCAGTTCTCGTGATCGTAGGACGCCACCGCTTGATAGCCATCCCAGGCTTTGTTGTAGGACGACTGGCTGGCGTTACCTAATTCGAAACGATGGGTCTGACCAATTTGCAGGCCATCGACCTTGAAATGAAACCACTGGAAATGTGCGCTCCGGGTGTCGGGTTTAATCGCCAGCCGTACATGCAGCGGATTGCTGGCATCCAGCACCTGGATATTGCCACTGTCAAAGTCACTGGTGATATGAAGTGCAGAGGGCGCCACGGTCATCGTCCAAATCCTGGAATCAGATAATTGTGGTCGCTACTTTACCTTGCAACCGCAATGGGCCAATACGCAATTTTGGAAAGGGGAGGAGAGGACAACGGGGGGGCGTCATCCTTGACGCCGCGCGAGAATAGCGTTTTTGAGAGTGATTCTCAAGTTCAAAATCGCTATTACGGCTAAGGTCTTGGGTAATAAGCTTCCGCTGGTCAATATTCTTTTGCTATCATCGCCGGCATCGTAGCGGCCACCGAAAAAAACCGGCCGCACACAAGACTTCATTAGCCTGAAGCACGCTGAGCCAGATAACTGGCCGCAAAAAAAAGACCCGGCCATAAGCCGGGTCAAATAACCGTGATTAGCCTGATGAGGAGATAATTCGAAGACCGACCTAAGGTCATTTGAATTATCGACTGATCTCGCGACCAGTTGCTTGCAATAGTAATCATTATCATTTGCAAGTCAAACGATTTTCCTCACTTTTTCGACATTTATTTTCCCTTTCTCCTACAAAGGCTCTGGCTCGCTGGTTTACCAATCAAGCGACTGGGCATCTTTTTGGCTGTTTCAGCTACCGATTGTTCAGTTTTTGCACATCCAGGGCCTTGTCCAGGAGCTGTTTGGCTGACTCGATAAAAAATGCCAGTGCCAGAAACTGATCGCGATGCGCACCCTGATGGGTGTCTGCTGCGCTATGCACCATGCTCACCCCGCATCGCAAGTATTCGCAGGCAGTGACCATGGCTTCTTCCTGGCTCACGTCATCACTCACAACGAACACTTTCTTCTCTTGAGGCGGCTGAGAAACAGCTGGTTTCAAATAATAGTCGAGTGCGCGCTGGGTGGCGGCGTCGTCTTTTAGCGCTTCAAGCTCAATATCGAGCTCAGTTTCCGGCGTGATTTTTGTTATGGAAGTCATGATTTACCTGCGTTTCTGAGATTAATCGGATCAGCCGGAGTCAGATTAGTACAATAAGTATTTTGAGCATTGGTTTAAATAATACGGAATGTGTATTGTTGCTCGGAATTCAATCCGTATTGTTCGGCCAATGGATAAATGGATCGCTTTAGTCAGAACCAAATTGCGCGAGCAAAAACTCACGCAAGAGAAACTCGCCGAACGCGTTGGCGCTTCCCAAGGGGGCGTTGGGCATTGGCTCAATAAACGCCGTCAGCCCGACCTGCTCACGATGAACAAAGTGCTGCACGCCTTGGGGCTGGAGCACCTGGAAGTCGCCTTGGTGATTCGTGGACGCAATGAGGCGGCGAATGACCCGAGCGTTGACGAACCCACCTACGACATAACGTCTGCATTCCGTTATCCCGTCAGTGACTGGGCGACGGCAGGCCAGATTAACGAGAAAGTGCTGCCGGGTTATCAGCCGGGCATCCGTTTTGAGGTCAGCGACCATTACGCCAAAGGGGCGGCATTCTGGTTGCAAGTGATGGGGGATGCGATGACAGCCCCAATGGGCGTCAGTGTTCCGCAAGGCATGATGATTCTGGTGGATCCGGATATCGAGGCAGAACCCGGCAAAATGGTGATTGCCCGTACACCTGAGTTGACCGAGGCGACGTTCAGGCAGCTCAGCGAAGAAAGCGGCCAGCTTTACCTCAAGCCGCTGAACCCGACTTACCCGAAAGTGTTGTTTGATGAGCGTTGCTCGATTATCGGGGTGGTGGTGCAGGCCAGCACCAAATTTTGAATAACATCCGGCACAGGCCCGGAAAAAAGCGGATACCGTTGCCGGTATCCGCTTTTTTATTCCATTTCGATCAGTGCGGTTCCCTCGCTGACCATTTCCCCTTCCTCGCAGAACAACGCCTTGATGACGCCCGCCTGGGGGGCTCGCAGGCTGTGCTCCATCTTCATTGCTTCTAGCACTACGAGTTGCGCGCCGGCCTCGACCGTCTGGCCTATTTCTACCAGCACGCGTACCACGCTGCCATTCATGGGCGCTGTCAGGCCCCCTTGCTGGCCGTGGCTGGCACTGACGGCTGCAATAGGGTCGTAGAGGCTGACGCTGTGGACTTCGCCTTGCCAGCGCATGTACAGCGTGTCGCCTTGACGAATGACCAGGTGTTGACGGCGTATCCCGTCGTGTTCGATCACCAACTGTTCGTTGTGCAAGGTGGCCTTGGGTTCACCGAGGCTGACCACGTGGCGCTCATCACCGGCGCTCAAGACCAGCAGGGTTTTGGCTGGCAGGCCGCTGCGAAAGCCCGTGTGCAAGGCCCAGGGTGACGTCGGGTCATCGTTGCGCTGCTCAGGGGCCTGGCTTTGCTGGAAGGCTTGAGCGGCGGCCTGCCAAAAGGCGCCTGGCAACGGTTGGGCAGGCGGCAGCAGTTGCGCCTGATACCGCGGGATAAACCCGGTGTCCAGTTCGGCTGCGGCAAAGGCGGGATGGCCGATGATGCGGCGCAGGAAGCTCAGATTGGTTTTCAAGCCACCAATGGCGAACTCATCGAGCATCGCCAGCAAGCGCAAGCGGGCTTGTTCACGGTCTTCGCCCCAGGCAATCAGCTTGCCGAGCATCGGGTCATAAAACGGTGACACTTCATCGCCTTCGCTGACACCGCTGTCTACCCGGCGTCCCATCCCGGCTGCTGACTCGCGGTACACCTGGAGGCGTCCGGTTTGCGGGAGGAAGTCATTGCTCGGGTCTTCAGCATACAAACGCACTTCAATCGCGTGCCCGCGTAACGGCACTTGCGCCTGGGTGATCGGCAAGGCTTCGCCGCGTGCCACACGGATTTGCCAGTCCACCAGATCCAGGCCGGTGATGGCCTCAGTCACCGGGTGTTCGACTTGCAGGCGGGTGTTCATCTCCATAAAGAAGAATTCGCCACGTGCATCGAGCAAGAACTCCACGGTGCCGGCACCGACATAGCCGATGGCCTGCGCGGCACGTACCGCAGACTCACCCATGGCGCGGCGTTGCTCTGCACTGAGGCCGGGGGCGGGGGCTTCTTCAACGACTTTCTGGTGGCGACGCTGAATCGAGCAGTCGCGTTCGTTGAGGTATAGGCAGTTGCCGTGCTGGTCGGCAAACACCTGGATCTCGACATGCCGGGGTTTGAGTACATATTTCTCGACCAGCATCCGCGCATCGCCAAACGAAGACAGTGCTTCACGCTGAGCAGAAGCCAGGGCGTCGGCCAATTGGCTGACGTCCTCGACCACTTTCATGCCCTTGCCACCGCCACCCGCCGTGGCTTTTAGCAGCACCGGGTAGCCGATACGCTCGGCGGCAACGCGGAAGGTTTCCAGGTCTTGCGCTTCGCCGTGATAGCCCGGCACCAACGGCACACCGGCCGTTTCCATCAAGGCTTTGGCGGCGGACTTGCTGCCCATGGCATCAATGGCCGAGGCGGGCGGCCCGAGAAAAATCAGTCCGGCGGCTTCAATCGCACGGGCAAAGCCCGCGTTTTCGGACAAGAAGCCATACCCCGGATGGATCGCTTGCGCGCCGCTGGCCTGGGCGGCGGCAATGATCTTGTCGATTTTCAGGTAGCTGTCGGCGGCCTTGCTGCCACCCAGATCAACGCAGATATCAGCTTCGCGACAATGCCGCGCATCGCGGTCAGTGCTGCTGTGCACGGCTACTGTGGTGAGGCCCAGCGCCTTGGCGGTGCGCATGACCCGGCAGGCGATTTCACCGCGGTTGGCGACCAGTAACGAAGTAATCAGAGGGGCGCTCATGAACGCGGCTCCTGGGTCGATGTGTCTGTTTGCCAGCGGGGCGTGCGTTTTTGCAGAAAGGCCCGCAAGCCTTCCTGGCCTTCGGGGCTGACCCGGATCCGGGCAATTGCGTTTTCGCAGTAACGGCGAATGGCAGGCGTCGGCGCGCCGTGGCTGACTTCGCGCAGCAAGTCCTTGCAGGCGCGCATGGCCTGCGGGCTGTTGAGTAACAGGTTGTCGACCCAATGGGCGATCTGCTGCTCCAGCTCGACCAGCGGGTAGCATTCTGCAAGCAGCCCCAGTTCGCGGGCGCGCAGCCCGCTGAAGCGCTCGGCGGTCAGGGCAAAACGGCGGGCAGCGCGTTCGCCAATGGCTTGCACGACAAACGGGCTGATAACGGCCGGGGCCAGGCCGATGCGCACTTCAGACAAACAAAACTGCGCATCCTCGGCACCAATCGCCATGTCGCAGGCGCTGATCAAACCCAAGGCACCGCCATACGCGGCGCCTTGCACCACTGCCAAGGTCGGGATTTTCAGTTTGGCCAGGTTGTACATCAACTCGGCCAGGTGCCGCGCATCATCCAGATTGGTGTTGTAGTCGAGTTCGGCCGATTGTTGCATCCAGGCCAGATCGGCCCCGGCGCTGAAATGCTTGCCGCGTCCGCGCAGCAGCAGAAAGCGCAGCGTGCCATCGCTCTGAATCTTGTCGAGCGCGACGATCAGTTCCTGGATCATTTCGGCGTTAAAGGCGTTGTTCTTCTGCTCGCGACTCAACCACAGGGTGGCGAAACCTCGAGGGTCGGTGTGCAGTTCAAGGGTGTTGAAGTCGTTCATGTGCGTCAGTCCTTTCATCGCATTACATGCGGAACACGCCGAAACGCGTGGCTTCGATGGGCGCGTTCAACGCTGCCGACAAGCCCAGCGCCAACACCTCTCGGGTTTGCGCCGGATCAATCACACCGTCATCCCACAGCCGGGCACTGGAGTAGTAGGGGTGGCCCTGATGTTCGTATTGATCGAGGATCGGCTGCTTGATCTCGGCTTCTTCTTCGCGGCTGAACACCAGCCCGTTGCGTTCGGCTTGCTCGCGCTTGACCTGCACCAGCACCCCGGCGGCTTGCTCGGCGCCCATCACGCCGATGCGAGCGTTTGGCCACATCCACAAAAAACGCGGGTCGTAGGCGCGTCCACACATGCCGTAGTTACCGGCGCCAAAGCTGCCGCCGATGATCACGGTGAACTTGGGTACTTTGGCGCAAGCCACCGCCGTCACCAGTTTTGCGCCGTGCTTGGCGATACCGCCCGCTTCGTATTTTTGCCCGACCATAAAACCGGTGATGTTTTGCAAAAACACCAATGGGATGCCGCGCTGGCAGGCCAACTCAATAAAGTGCGCGCCTTTTTGTGCCGCTTCGGCAAACAAGATGCCGTTATTGGCCAGGATCGCTACCGGGTAGCCGTGCAAATGAGCAAAACCACAGACCAGTGTGGTGCCGAACAGCGCTTTGAACTCATCGAATACCGAGCCGTCCACCAGCCGCGCAATGACTTCGCGCACATCAAAAGGCTGTTTGGCATCGGCCGGGACGATGCCGTACAGCTCGTCCTTGGGATACAGCGGCGCCAAAGGGCTGCGTTGGTTCAACTGGCCCAGCTTGCGCCAGTTAAGGTTGGCCACACTGCGGCGGGCCAGCGCCAGGGCATGCTCGTCACTGTCAGCGTAATGGTCGGCAACGCCGGACACCTTACAGTGCACGTCGGCACCACCCAGGTCTTCAGCACTGACCACTTCGCCGGTGGCCGCTTTTACCAGGGGTGGCCCGGCCAGGAAAATCGTCGCTTGCTGGCGCACCATAATCGCTTCGTCAGCCATGGCCGGCACATAGGCGCCGCCTGCGGTACACGAGCCCATGACCACGGCAATTTGCGGAATGCCGGCCGCGCTCATGTTGGCCTGATTAAAGAAGATCCGGCCAAAATGCTCGCGATCCGGAAACACTTCATCCTGACGCGGCAGGTTGGCGCCGCCCGAGTCCACCAGATAAATGCACGGCAAGCGGTTTTGTTCGGCAATCGTCTGCGCGCGCAGGTGCTTCTTTACCGTCAGCGGGTAGTAAGAACCGCCTTTGACCGTGGCATCGTTCGCCACAATCATGCATTCAACCCCTTCGACCCTACCGATACCGGCGATGATTCCTGCGGCTGGAACGTCTTCGCCGTACACGCCATAGGCAGCCAACTGACTGAGCTCCAGAAAGGCCGAACCCGTGTCCAGCAACCGGTCAATCCGCTCACGGGGCAGCAACTTGCCACGTGAGGTGTGGCGCTCTTGGGCCTTGGCGCCGCCGCCTTGCTGCACCTGCTCAAGCAACGCGTGCAGAGCGTCGACCTGTTTGAGCATGGCCTCGCGGTTGGTCGCGAACTCCGCAGAGCGCGGGTTGATGGTCGTATGCAAGATGGACATACGTGCGCTCCTCAGCGGGTTTCGTTAAACAGTTCGCGACCAATCAACATACGGCGGATTTCACTGGTGCCCGCGCCGATCTCATAGAGCTTGGCGTCACGCAGCAGGCGCCCGGCAGGGAATTCATTGATGTAGCCGTTACCGCCCAGAATCTGGATCGCGTCGAGGGCCATTTGCGTGGCGCGCTCGGCGCTGTACAAGATCACCCCGGCGGCGTCCTTGCGGGTGGTTTCGCCGCGTTCGCAGGCAGCCGCCACCGCGTACAGGTAAGCGCGGCTGGCATTGAGCTGGGTGTACATGTCGGCCACCTTGCCCTGGATCAGCTGGAATTCGCCGATGCTCTGGCCAAACTGTTTGCGATCGTGGATGTACGGCACCACCAGGTCCATGCACGCCTGCATGATCCCGGTCGGGCCGCCTGAAAGCACGACACGCTCGTAATCGAGGCCACTCATCAACACTTTGACGCCTGCGTTGAGGGTGCCCAGGAGGTTTTCTTCGGGGACTTCAACGTCGTCGAAAAACAGCTCGCAGGTGTTCGAACCGCGCATGCCGAGCTTGTCGAAATGGGTGCTGCGGCTGAAGCCTTTCCAGTCACGCTCAACAATAAAAGCGCTGATGCCGTGTGGGCCTTTTTCCAGGTCGGTTTTGGCGTAGATCACATACGTGTTGGCGTCCGGGCCGTTGGTGATCCAGGTTTTGCTGCCGTTAAGGACGAAATGATCACCGCGCTTGTCGGCGCGCAGCTTCATCGACACCACGTCAGACCCGGCATTTGGCTCGCTCATGGCCAGGGCGCCAATGTGTTCGCCGCTGATCAACTTGGGCAGGTATTTGAGTTTTTGCGCGTGGCTGCCGTTGCGGTTGATCTGGTTGACGCACAGGTTGGAGTGCGCCCCGTATGAAAGGGCTACCGATGCCGAGCCGCGGCTGATTTCTTCCATGGCGACCACGTGAGCCAGGTAGCTCAGGCCAGTCCCGCCGTATTCTTCCGGCACGGTGATGCCCAGCAGGCCCATGTCACCGAACTTGCGCCACATGTCAGCGGGGAACAGGTTGTCTTTGTCGATTTGCGCCGCGCGGGGGCTGAGTTCGTCAGCCACAAAGGCTTGTACCTGATCGCGCAGCATGTCGATGGTTTCGCCCAGGGCGAAGTTCAAAGTCGGGTAGCTCATGGGGCACCTTGGTCATTGTTCTTATAAACGGCGTTAACAGCATCGCCATGGGTAAGCTTTACGTTAACGTAAACTTGGCAATGAATGCTGTCAATGACCTTTACGTTAACGTCAACTTGGTTCAGAGTAATTGCTATTCTGCACAGAGGGAATGCGTGAGTGCGCGTCTTCCCCATGCTCCCAAAACAATCACAAGAGGAGTTGTCATGAAGCCGCAATCTGTCCCCAGTTACAGCCAGGGCGCGCTGGACAAGCCGTTGCTGGCGATGACCATCGGTCAGGCGTTCGATCAAACCGCTGCCCGCTACCCCGACGGTGAAGCATTGGTGGTGCGCCATCAGCAGCAGCGTTACAACTGGGCGCAGTTGGCTCAGGCCGTTGACCTTCACGCCAGGGCCTTTATGGCGTTGGGCATGCAGGCGGGCGACCGGTTGGGCGTGTGGGCGCCTAACTGTGCCGAGTGGTTTATCTGCCAGTTTGCCAGCGCAAAAATTGGCGTGATTCTGGTCAACATCAACCCGGCCTATCGTTTGTCTGAGCTTGAATACGTGCTCAAACAATCAAAGTGCCAGTGGCTGGTGAGTGCGAGCACGTTCAAGACCTCGAACTACCACGCGATGCTCCAGGAGTTGCTGCCTGAGCTGGAAGGGCAGGCGGCCGGGCAACTCAACAGCGAGCGTTTTGAAGACTTGCGCGGGGTGATCAGCCTCGATGCACAACCGCCTGCAGGGTTCTTGCCCTGGCCGCAACTGGCCACATTGGGCAGCGGCGTTGCAGTGCAGCAACTCTACGCACGACAGGCCAGCCTTCAGCCCGACCAGCCGGTGAACATTCAATACACCTCTGGCACCACGGGCTTCCCCAAAGGTGCGACGCTCAGCCACCGCAATATTCTCAACAACGGTTACATGGTTGGCGAAAGCCTGGGGCTGACGGCCGCTGACCGGCTGGTGATTCCGGTGCCGCTGTATCACTGCTTTGGCATGGTGATGGGCAACCTGGGGTGCGTGACCCACGGCACCACCATGATTTACCCGGGCGATGCCTTTGACCCCACGCTGACCCTGCAAGCCATCGCCGAAGAGCGGGCTACAGCGCTATACGGGGTGCCCACCATGTTTATTGCCTTGCTCGATCACCCCGAGCGCGCCGGCTTTGACGTGTCGAGCCTGCGTACCGGGATCATGGCTGGCGCCACCTGTCCGATAGAAGTGATGCGCCGCGTGATCAGCGAAATGCACATGGGCGAGGTACAAATTGCTTATGGCATGACTGAAACCAGCCCGGTGTCCATGCAGACCGGGCCGGATGATGATCTGGAATTACGCGTGACCACCGTAGGGCGTACCCAGCCGCACCTGGAGAACAAGCTGATAGACGCGCAAGGCAATATCGTCGCTCGCGGTGAGGTGGGTGAACTGTGCACCCGTGGTTACAGCGTGATGCTGGGTTACTGGAACAACTCGCAAGCGACCCGCGAAGCCTTGGACAGTGAAGGCTGGATGCACACCGGTGACCTGGCAGAGATGAATGAGCAGGGCTATGTGCGCATTGTCGGGCGTAACAAGGACATGATTATTCGGGGCGGCGAGAACATTTACCCGCGTGAGCTGGAAGAGTTCTTTTTCACCCACCCTGCGGTGGCGGACGTGCAGGTTATCGGGATCCCGGATGAAAAATACGGCGAAGAGATTGTCGCCTGGATCAAGTTTCACCCTGGCCACAGTGCGAACGAGCTTGAGCTGCAAACGTGGTGCAAGTCGCGCATCGCCCACTTCAAGACGCCGCGACACTTTAAGTTTGTCGACGTCTTCCCGATGACCGTGACCGGCAAGATCCAAAAATTCAAAATGCGCGAAATCAGCATTCTGGAGATCAGAAAGGTCTAGGCCGCTGGTTTTATGTGGAACTCTGTTTGTCGTGGGAGCGGGCTTGCTCGCGAATGGGTCGGCGGTGTGCAACAAGCACACCGCGTTGGCTGAATCGCGAGCAAGCCCGCTCCCACAGAAACACAAACCCCGGAAAGCACAAAGGGGAGCCTAGGCTCCCCTTTAACGTGTCGTTGCGTGCTCTTTTTATTATTGAAGGGTGGTCTATTGTTGTTTTTGGAACTCACCCTTTGCTGCGTTTTTTAGCGATCCCCATCCGGGATCAAGAGCAAACGTATTTTTTTGAGCGCTGATCCACTTTTATCACTGGCTATCAAACCGGTGATCCAACCTGAACGGGTGCTACCTGAAGGTAGTTTTATTGTTCTCTGCCCGGTTGCGAGGTGGCTCTTGGCTCCCCGGAAAAGTAAACCTTCTCCAAAAAAATCTGTTAGCTGCGTCTCTGCCGTGTTGTTTTTGTTATGTCAGAGTCGTTTCGTATTGTTCTTATTATGTTGCTGCGGTTTTTATTCTTGTTATGCCATAGAGATAGCAGGAGCCGTGCCAACTTTTAAAAATCCTTATAAATCAAGGAGTTAAATTTTTAGGCAATAAAAAACCGGCCTGGGTCAGGGCCGGTTTGTTTCCGTGTTACTCGTTTGTGTGAGGGGGCGGTAACACTAAGCCACACTTTTCAGCACTGACGCGCCTTGGCGACCCGTGACCCGGTAACACGCCCCAGCACGTTGCAGATGTGCTGGCCTGCCAGTAACAGCTTGTCCATGTCGACCCCGGTTTCGATCCCCATGCCATTGAGCATGTACAGCACGTCTTCGGTGGCCACGTTACCGCTGGCGCCCTTGGCGTACGGGCAGCCGCCCAGGCCTGCCACCGAGCTGTCGAACACATTGATCCCTTCGAGCAAGCTGGCGTAGATGTTGACCATGGCCTGGCCATAGGTGTCATGGAAATGCCCGGCGAGTTTGTCGCGGGGGACATGAGCCCCTACGGCTTCGAACATGGCACGGGTTGCCGAGGGCGTGCCGGTGCCGATGGTGTCGCCCAGCGACACTTCGTAACAGCCCATGGCGTACAGCTCTTTGGCCACGGCGGCAACTTGTTGCGCCGACACCTGGCCTTCGTACGGGCAGCCCAGCACACAGGACACATAGCCGCGCACGCTGATGCCGTGTTGCCTGGCGGATTCCATGATGGGCACAAAGCGTTCCAGGCTTTCACTGATCGAGCAGTTGATGTTGCGCTGCGAAAACGCTTCGGAAGCGGCGGCGAATACGGCCACTTCTTTAACCCCGGCGGCGACAGCGTCTTCGAAGCCGCGCATATTCGGCGTCAACGCCCCATAAACCACACCCGGCTTGTGCTGGATCTGCGCGAAGACCTCGGCGGAACCGGCCATTTGCGGCACCCATTTAGGCGACACAAAACTGCCGACTTCGATATAGCCCAGCCCGGCGTCGGTCAGGGCGTTCACCAACTGCACCTTGTCGGCCACGCTGATGGGCTGGGCTTCATTTTGCAAACCGTCGCGCGGGCCGACTTCAATCAGGCGCACATGGGTGGGAAATGTCATGGGGGGATCACCAGGGTTGTTATGTTTTAGGAGGCCGTCTGACTTTTTATCGTGTGTTCAAGCGCCTGGATACAGCGTTCTTCGGCCGTATCCAGTTCAAGTTGCATCTGCTGAATATCCAGCAACTGTTGCTCCAGCTGTTCGCGGCGCTCAGCTATTTTGGCCAGCATGCTGTTCAACTGTTTCTGGTTGCCGCTGGTAGGGTCGTAAAGCTCAATCAGCTCGCGACATTCAGCCAGCGAAAAACCGATGCGCTTGCCGCGCAAAATCAGCTTCAGGCTGACTTTGTCCCGCGCTGAATAGATCCGCTCCTGGCCTCGGCGCTCGGGGGCGAGCATGCCTTGTTCTTCGTAAAAACGAATGGCGCGGGTGGTTATATCAAGTTCGCGGGCAAGGTCGGAAATACTGTACGTCTGGCTGCTCATGGGCGGGCTCTGGAAGGATCATGCGGTTAAGCTAAAGGTTGGTTGACGTTTACGTCAAGCAAGCGCTGCGCCTCGGCTTTCTTTTCCAGTGCCAATTGCTGTTGGCACACCTCGATCAACTGCTCACGCATCCAGCGGTTGGCGGGGTCTTGCTCGGTACTTTCGTGCCAGTACAAGTGTGTTTCCACGCCCGGCAATTCGCTGATAGGCAGCGGCACAAAATGCAGGCCGTGCCGACGGGCAAAACGCTCGGGCACGGTCATGACCATGTCGGTTTGCTGCAAAACATTGGAGGCCATCAGGTAATGCTGGGAGCGCAGGGTGATTTTGCGTTGCAGGCCGATTTTTCCCAATGCCAGATCCACCTGGCCGAGGCCGTTGCGCCGTGTCGAAATATGGATATGGGTCAGCGCCAGGTACTCGTCGAGGCTGATACAGGCCTTGCCCGCCAACGGGTGGCCCTGGCGCATGGCGCACACGTAGCGGTCTTCCATCAACTTGATATGGCGCACTTGAGCGTCGGTATTGAGCGGCGCATCGACGGCGAAATCCAGTCGTCCTGCCGCCAGGTCGCTGGTGGTCTCGCGGCGGTGGGCTAAAAAGCTTTCGATCACCACGGCTGGAGCATGTCGGCGCAAGCGCTGGAACAAGGGCGGCAAAATCACCGCTTCTGTCAGGTCGGTCATGCTGATACGGAACGTCTTGTTCGCCTGCAGCGGGTTAAACGTTCGGCTTTCTTGCACCGACACCCGCAGCAGAGCCAATGCGCTGCGCACCGGGCTGATGATGTTCTGCGCCATGGGCGTGGGCACCATGCCTTGCGCCGTGCGCACAAACAGCGGGTCGTTAAAGGTTTCACGCAGCCGGGCCAGCGCGTTAGACACCGCTGGCTGGGTGATGCCAATGATTTGTCCTGCACGGGTCAGGTTGGCTTCGGTGTAAATGGCATCGAAGACGATGAACAGATTGAGGTCGACCTTGCTCAGGTTCATGGCACTGGGCTCTTGTTGTTGGAGATGAGGCGATGGGCGCAATCATATATTGCTTATGAATGGTAATACACGTCGTTAATAGACAGCGCAAATGGAGAAGGGCTGATCTAGCATCACGGCAACGTCTATACACATTCACAGTAAAAGGTAGCCACCCATGGATTTCGCATACTCACCGAAAGTTCAGGCTCTGCGCGAACGCGTCACGGCGTTTATGGAGGCTTATGTCTATCCGGCCGAGGCGATTTTCGATCAGCAGGTGGCACAAGGTGATCGCTGGCAGCCGACGGCCATCATGGAAGAACTCAAGCGCAAGGCCCGGGCAGAAGGCCTGTGGAACCTGTTTTTGCCGGAGTCGGAACTCGGTGCCGGGCTGACCAATCTGGAATACGCGCCCTTGGCCGAGATCATGGGTCGGTCGATGCTCGGCTCGGAGCCGTTCAACTGCTCCGCGCCGGACACCGGCAATATGGAGGTGCTGGTGCGTTACGCCAATGCACAGCAAAAACAGCAGTGGCTGGAGCCGCTATTGCGCGGCGAGATTCGCTCGGCGTTCGCCATGACCGAGCCGGAGGTGGCCTCGTCCGATGCCACCAACATGGAGGCCCGTGCCGTGCGTGACGGCGATGAATGGGTGATTAATGGCCGTAAATGGTGGACGTCCGGGGCCTGCGATCCGCGCTGCAAAATCATGATCTTCATGGGCCTCAGCAACCCTGAGAATGCCCGGCATCAACAGCATTCGATGATCCTGGTCCCGGTCGATACCCCCGGCGTGAAAATTGTCCGCCCATTGCCGGTATTCGGTTACGACGACGCGCCCCACGGTCACGCCGAGGTACTGTTCGAGAACGTGCGTGTACCGTACGAAAACGTCCTGCTGGGCGAAGGCCGTGGTTTTGAAATTGCTCAGGGCCGCCTTGGCCCGGGCCGCATTCACCACTGCATGCGCTCAATCGGCATGGCCGAGCGTGCGTTGGAGCTGATGTGTCAGCGCTCGCTGCAACGCACGGCGTTTGGTAAACCGCTGGCGCGTTTGGGTGGCAATATCGACAAAATCGCTGACTCGCGGATGGAAATCGACATGGCGCGCCTGCTCACCTTGAAAGCGGCGTACATGATGGACACCGTGGGGAACAAGGTCGCGAAAAGTGAGATCGCGCAAATCAAGGTGGTTGCCCCCAACGTCGCGTTGAAGGTGATCGACCGGGCGATCCAGATTCATGGCGGGGCAGGGGTTTCGCAGGATTTACCGCTGGCTTATATGTACGCCATGCAGCGTACCTTGCGCTTGGCGGACGGCCCGGATGAAGTGCACCGGGCGGCGGTTGGCAAATTCGAGTTGGACAAATACGCACAATCGCCGGGTTAATACACCCACACTTCAACCCGGCGATTCTTCAGGCGGCCTTCATCTTCGGTGTTGGCCGCCACCGGCATTTGCGCACCGCAGCCGCGAATCTCACGCAGCACCACGCCATTTTTGACCAGTTCGCGGCGCACCGTCATGGCCCTGAGCTTTGACAGCAGTTGTGCGCGTTCCGGGTCATCCTTGGCATCCCCAAACCCTACCAGCGTCACCTGTTTGTTGAGTTTGTCGTGGGTTTTTAAATAGTCGACGACGCGAAGCAGATCCTGACGCGCCTTGTTGTCGAGGGTGGCGCTGCCTTCTTCAAACCGGAAATTGACCGACAGGCGCTGGGCTTCGCGGGTCAGTTCCAGGTATTCCTCGGGCATGTGCGCACCGGGCTGCACGTGGCTGGCCTGCACGGTTTGGGCAATAAAACCGTTTTGCGCGACGATGGCCTGGCCTTGGGCACTTTGGGTAAACGCCACCAGCGCCTTGGCCAGCGAGTTTTGGCTGGTGGGCGGCAGGTAAAAAAACAGGCGGCGTGACAGGGGGTAATCTTCACTGGCGATCAGGCTGTTGAGCGGCAGCATGGGCTGCGACGCGCCATCCACAATGGCCAGGGATTTCGCTTCGCGCACGTAGGGCAGGCCGATAAAGCCAATGGCGTGGGGGTCTTTGCTCACCGCATCAGACAGCGCTTCGCTGGACTCGAAACGCTGGGCCGTGCTGCTCAGCGGCCGACCGGCGCGGCTCAAGACCAACTCTTTAAAGGTATCCCAGGTGCCTGACTGATCATCCCGGGCATACAAATTAATCGAACCGCCCACGCCGCCCAGTGCTTCCCACGTGGTGATGTCGCCGTTGAACACTTTGGCCAGTTGCTCGGTGTTGAGTTTTTTCAGCGGGTTATGCGGGTGCACAATAATTGCCAGGCCATCGATGGCGATGACTTGCTCGGCCTCGGGGCTTTTCAGATCGCCGAGGGCTTCCAGTTCGACCAGCTCGCGGTCCTTGATCGGCCGCGACGAGGCCACCATGTCGGCTTGCCCGGCCTTGAGCGCACTAAAACCAGTACCGGAGCCGTGTGCGGACACATCGACACGCACCTGCTGGCCCAAGGTTTTGGTGGCGACGATGCTGTATTCGTTGGGGGGGACGACCGGGATGCTGTGAACATCATGAAAACCTTGCTCGATCAGCATGGCCGTCACCAATGCCGGGCCGAGATTGGCCCCGATGGTGTTAGAACCCTGGATGTGCAAATCCGCCGCAGGCCGTGCAAAGGCCAGAGGGGTGATTACACACAGCAGGATCAGTGACTTAAAGCGCAACATCAGCGGGCACCTTCCTGGAGCCATAGAATTGCCAGCAGTTTAAGTCAGAAACGTTTCAATACAGTTACGCACACTCTGTAGGAGACGAGCTTGTCTCGCGATCTTTTGATCTTTTAAAAGATCGCGAGGCAAGCTCGCTCCTACAAATTTAGATCAGTTCAGTTCGAGCCAGATCGGTGCGTGGTCTGACGGTTTTTCCATGGCGCGCAGGTCGTAATCGACGCCAGCGGCCTTGATGCGCGGTACCAGCGCCTGAGAGGCCAGAATCACGTCAATGCGCAGACCACGTTTAGGCTCGTCTTCAAAGCCGCGGCTGCGGTAGTCGAACCAACTGAAGCGATCCGCCACTTCGGGGTGCAGGTAACGGAAGCTGTCCACCAGGCCCCAGTTTTTGAGGCGCTCAAACCACTCTCGCTCTTCCGGCAGAAAGCTGCATTTGCCGGTTTTCAGCCAGCGCTTGGCGTTGTCCGGGCCAATGCCGATGTCGCAGTCTTGCGGGGAGATGTTGACGTCACCCATCACCACCAGCGGCTGTTCGTTGCTGAACTGGCCTTCCAGCAACTGTTGCAGGTCGCTGTAGAAACGCTGCTTGGCCGGGAATTTTGTCGGGTGGTCGCGGCTTTCTCCCTGTGGGAAATAGCCGTTCATGATGGTCACCGGCTGGCCATTGTCGTCAGCGTAGGTGCCCCAGATAAAGCGTCGTTGCGCGTCTTCTTCGTCGCTGGCAAAGCCCTTGTGCAGCTCCAGCGCGGGCTTGCGTGACAACAGGGCAACGCCGTAATGGCCCTTTTGCCCGTGAAAGTGCACGTGGTAGCCCAGCGCTTCGATATCAGCGAAGGGGAATTGCTCGTCGCTGACCTTGGTTTCTTGCAGGCCAATCACGTCCGGCTGGTGTTTTTCGATCAGCGCTGCCAGCTGATGCGGCCGAGCGCGCAGGCCATTGATGTTGAAAGAAACGATTTTCATGGGCGGGCAGTCCTGAGGAAAACTGCGATGTTAGCGGCCAGCGTGCAGTGGGGCAAATGGACTGCTAACGTAGGAAGCATCCAAGCAGATGGAACTGTTGCGGCCCTCGCGAGCTCGTACTCTCGAGAAGTGCCGCAACCCAAGCGACGCCAGGGAGATTGACCGTCATGACGCAAACGTTGAATGCCACTTGCCAGATCCGCCAGCTCGACAGCGGTTACTCCAAAGAAACCCGGGCTTTGCTGTATGAGGCGTATATGCATGACCCGACCTTCCGTTATGTGTTTGAAGCCCATCGCAAGGGCTACGCGCAGCGGGTGCGGGCCACGGTTCGTGCGCTGGTCAAACAGCATTTTTTCCAGCAGTTACCCGCCTTGGGTTTGCTGGTCGATGACCGCCTCATCGGTGTCGCCCTGATTGCTCCACCGCAACGGCGCCTGGGCATTACTGAGAGTTGGGCGTGGCAACTGCGCATGGTGCTGACGGCGGGCTTGCGCGGTACACGACGCTACCTTGAATACCATCAGGCGGTCTTGGCCTGCGTGCCGGGCGATGCCGTGCATATGCTGCCTTTGTTGGCGATTCATCCTGATTTTCAAGAATTGTCCTATGGCGAACAGTTGCTTGAGGCGGTACATAACTGGTGCGCCGTGGACGAACATTCAGAAGGTGTCGTCCTCGACAGCAGTAACCCGCGCTATCAGGAGTTTTACAAGCGTCATGGTTATGTCGAAATTGGTCAGGTTCCCTTGGGGCCCATCGTTGAGCACGTTTTCTTTCACGCCAACCCTCAGGTGTTACAAGCAGCAACGGCTTAAGGGCAACTTTTTGCCCATTGGCGCGCTCTATGACCCCCTCAGCCCGTGATAGCATCCGCTCCTATGAAGTTTCCAGGAAGATTTACCAGTGGTGTTGTCCTGCTGATCAGCAGCTTTGCGGCGTATGCCCAGAGCGAATTGGTGGTGAAGGTCAAACCGGCAAACGATGCCCTCAAGGCCAACGTGGAAGGCTATATAGGCAGCCTCGGCGATCGCGACGAGGCTGCCTTGTTGCGTTTCAAGCGTGGCGCCGAGGAGCAGGCCCTTAAAGCGTTACAGGCCTTGGGCTATTACCAACCCAAGATCGAAGCCGATGTGCCCGAGGGCGACCCGCCGCGCCTGGTGTTGCACATTGACCCCGGCGAGCCCGTGCACCTGCGTAACGTGACCGTGCGCGTCGAAGGCCCTGCGGCCTCGCTCAAAGCCTTTGAAATCCCGGTCAGTGATGACCTTAAACCTGGCGCCGTGCTCAATCAGGGCAACTACGAAGACGCCAAGCGCATGATCCAGAACCGTGCGCTGCGCTATGGCTTTTTTAACGGCAAGTTCCTCAAGCACGAACTGTTGGTGGACCCTAAAGGCGGGTATGCCGATATCAATCTGGTTTATGAAAGCGGCCCGCGTTACCTGCTGGGCAAAGTCACTTTTGCCGGTGACGCACCGTTTGACCAGACCTTGCTCGACCGTCTGGTGCCCTTCAAGCCCAATACGCCTTATGACTCCGAGCTGGTTGCCGAGTTAAACCAGAACCTGCAATCGAGCGGTTACTTTGAAACCGTGCGCGTTGATGCCGCGCCGAGTACGGCGGTGGGGCAAGTGATCCCGGTGGATGTAGACCTGGATACCCGCAAGCCACGCACCATGACCCTGGGCCTTGGCTACTCGACCGACACCGGCCCGCGCGGCAAAGCCAGCTGGACCCGTCACTGGGACAACCCTCGGGGCGACAGCTACGGTTTTGAGTCTGAAATCTCCCAGCCCAAGCAAAATATCGGGGCCTGGTACGACATCCCGCTCGATCCGCCATTGACTGACAAACTGCGTTTTGCCGCCGGTTATCAGTACGAAGAAATTGCCAACACTGACACCTTGAGTAAATTGCTCACGGTCGGCCCTGAGTGGCACAGCAAACTGGACAACGGCTGGACGCGGATTGTCTCGCTGAGATGGCAGCACGAAGAATATCGCCTGGGTGATGACTCGGGCCTGAGCACCTTGTTGATGCCGGGCCTGTCCTACGCAGTCTTGCGCAGCGATAACCGGATTGACCCCAGCCACGGTTACAGCGTCAACCTGAGCACCCAAGTGGCCAAGCAAGGGCTGATGTCAGACACCAACCTGCTGCACGGCGATATCCAGTTCAAGGCGCTGAAAACTTTGTGGGACAAGCACCGTTTTCTGGGCCGTATCGAGTTTGGCGGCAGCGCCACCAATGGCTACAACTCCATCCCGCCGTCATTGCGCTTTTTTGCCGGTGGTGATCAGAGCGTGCGCGGTTATGACTACCAGAGCCTGTCACCCAAGAACTCCGACGGTGACCGTATCGGCGGGCGCTACTTGCTGGCCGGGAGTGTCGAGTACCAGTATCAATTTGCCGAAAAATGGCGCTGGGCGGCGTTTGTCGACAAAGGTAACGCCTTCAAGACCCTCGACTTCCCCAGCTTGAAAACCGGGGTCGGGGTGGGCATCCGCTGGATCTCGCCGGTAGGCCCCATCCGTCTCGACCTGGCCCATGCGCTGGATGACGATGGCGGCGTTCGTTTGCACTTCTCGATGGGGCCAGAACTGTGATTCGTGGTTTGAAAATAGCGGGCCTGGTGCTGTTGGCATTAGTGCTGCTGGTGGTTGCTAGCGTCGCTGCCATTTTGGGCACGCAAGCGGGTAGCCGCTGGGCGCTGGCGCAAGTGCCCGGCTTGCATATCGACAACTTTGCTGGCCGCCTGGGCGCGCAATGGAGCGCCGATCAATTGGTGTGGGAGCAAGGGGCTGATCGTGTCGAAGTGAGTCGGCCGATTTTCGCCTGGTCGCCTTCGTGCCTGATGCGCATGACTCTGTGCATCGATCAGTTGCAGGCCGACAAGGTCAACCTGCAATTTGCCCCGAGTGAAAAAGACAGCAGCAGCGGGCCGATTGAGTTACCTGATCTGAAGTTGCCAGTGGCGATAGAAGTCGGGGTGGTGAAAGTGGGCAGCATCGTGTTTGACGGTGTTGAGCAACTTAAAGGCGTACAGATTGCCGCCAAGTGGACAGCCCAAGGGCTGCAGATTGACTCGGCGCGCATTGAGCGTGAAGACCTCAACGTCGAGCTGTCGGGTCTGTTGCAACCTGTGGGTGATTGGCCGGTGACCTTGCAGGGTACGGTCAATCTGCCGCAGCAAGACAACAAACCGTGGGCGCTGGCGTTGAAAGTTGACGGGCATGTGCGCAGCTCGATCAATCTGGTCGCTGACAGTACAGGCTACCTGGACGCTCACTTGAGCGGCGCACTGGAGCCGCTGGCCGAAAACCTGCCCGCGCACGTCACCATAACCTCGGCCCAGTTCAAGCCCAGCAGCGAACTGCCCGACACCTTGCAACTGAATCAGTTGGCATTGTCGGCCAAAGGCGATCTCACAGGCGGTTATGAACTTGAAGGCAGCGCCAGTTTGCCTGCCGAGCAGGCCCCGGTGAATCTCTTGCTCAAGGGCCGGGTTGACGCCAAGGGTGCGCAAATCAGCACCCTCGACCTGACCGCTAACGACAAGCAACATTTGAAACTGTCGGGTCAGGTGGATTGGCATTCAGGTTTGAATGCCGAGGCCAAGGTCGACTGGCTGGACTTCCCCTGGCACAACTTGTACCCGGTCATTGCCAAGCCAGACGTGGATTTGCGCACGCTCAATGGCGAAGTTTCTTATACCGACGGCAAGTACCTGGGCAACCTCAAGGCCGACCTTACCGGGCCGGCGGGCGCCTTCAGCGTCAGCAGCCCGTTCAGTGGTGACCTCGAAAAAATCTTCATGCCGCAATTGGAGCTGGTGGCGGGGCAGGGCAAAGCCCGGGGCCACGTCAATGTGCAGTTTGCCGATGGCGTAGCGTGGGATACGGCGCTGGACTTGAGCGCGATCAACCCGGCGTACTGGGTGGCTGAACTGCCGGGCACCCTGGCGGGCCCGCTGCGCAGCACCGGCGAGTTCAAAAATGAACAGCTCAAACTGGACGCCAACCTCGACCTCAAAGGGCGCCTGCGTGGCCAGGCCGCGATGCTTCAGGCTAAAGCCACCGGTGAGGGCGACGCCTGGACAGTCAGCGCTCTGGACATTCGCCTGGGTGATAACCGCATCAATGGCACCGCCAGCTTGCAGCAACAAATCAAGGCGCAACTTGATTTGAACCTGCCGCGTCTGGCCCAACTGTGGCCAGAACTGCGCGGGCAGATTAAGGGCCGGGTTGACGTGGCGGGTACGCTTCAGGCGCCGCAAGGTAAAGTCACCTTGCAAGGCCTGCAAGTGGCCTTTGCCGATAACCATTTGCAAAGCCTCACGCTGGATGCCAGCCTGGATAAGTCCCAGCGCGGGCGCTTCGACCTTAAAGGCAGCGGGATCCAGGCCGGTGATACGCAGTTTGGTGTGTTGACGGCCACGGGCAGCGGTGACATCAAGCGCCAGCAACTGCAATTGGCCTTGCAGGGGCCGATGTTGCAACTCGCTCTGGCACTGGACGGCGGCCTCGATAAAGACAACTGGCGTGGGCGCCTGCTCAGCGCTGACATCAAGTACGGCCCGCAGCAATGGATCCTGCAAAACCCGGCACGGCTTGAGCGTTTGGCTGATGGCCGGATCAATCTCGGTGCGCTGTGCCTGACCTCTGGCCCGGCCAGCTTGTGCGGTGAAGAACAGCGTTTGATGCCGGATCCCAAGCTGCGCATGCACCTCAAGCAGTTCCCGCTCGACAGCCTCGCCGAATGGTTCCCAAAAGACTTCCAGTGGCAAGGCCAGCTGAATGCCGACCTGATACTCGATTTACCCGCCAGTGGGCCTAAAGGCCAGGTGGTGGTGGATGCCAGCGGCGGCACCTTGCGTATCAAGGACAAAGGCCAGTGGGTTGATTTCCCGTATCAGGCGTTCAAGTTGACCAGCAACCTCAACCCTAACCGGGTCGATGCAAAGTTCGACTTTGATGGCGGCAAACTCGGGCAGGTGATGTTGTCGGCGCGGATCAACCCGCTGCCTAAAAACAAGCCGATTACCGGCGATTTCCGCTTGACCGGCCTGGACGTCTCAGTGGTGCGGCCGTTCGCCCCGATGGTTGAAAAACTCACCGGCCAGTTGAACGGTTCCGGGTCGATTTCGGGGGCGCTGGTCGCGCCGTACATCACCGGTGATGTGTCGCTCACGGGCGGCGAGATCTCCGGCCCGGAGCTGCCGACCAGCTTCGAAAACCTGCAGCTCAAGGCCCACATCATGGGTGAAGCCATGCAGTTGGACGGTGGTTGGACCAGCGGCAAGCAAGGGCAGGGCACGATTACCGGGAATGTCGCCTGGGGCCAGACGATGGCCGTGAATGTCTTGCTCAAGGGCAACCACTTGCCGGTCACCGTTGAACCCTACGCCAAACTGGACGTTGCCCCGGACCTGAGAATCTCCCTCAAGCCGGACAACACCTTGTTGATCGCGGGCACGGTGAATATCCCCAAAGGTGAAATCACCGTGCGTGAGTTGCCGCCTTCAACGGTCAAGGTGTCGGATGACACGGTGATCGTCGGGCAAGGCACTGGCGATGAGTCCGCCTCGCCACCGATGGTGGTCGACATGGACATCAACGTGGTGGTGGGCCAGGAGTTGCTGACGTTCTCCGGTTTTGGGTTGAACGCCGATCTGGCGGGGCAGTTTCATATCGGCAACGACTTGGACACCCGCGGCGAACTGCGCCTGATCAATGGCCGCTACCGGGCCTATGGCCAGAAACTGACCATCCGCCGGGCTCGCCTGTTGTTTGCCGGGCCGATTTCTCAGCCTTACCTGGACATCGAAGCGGTGCGCCAGACTGATGACGTGATTGCCGGGATTCGCCTCACCGGCAGCGCCGAACAGCCGACCACGCAGATCTTCTCCGAACCGGCCATGAGCCAGGAACAGGCGTTGTCTTACCTGATTCTGGGGCGCCCGCTGACCGGCACCGGTGAAGACGACAACATGCTCGCGCAAGCGGCGTTGGGGTTGGGCTTGATGGGCAGCTCGGGGGTGACCACCAGCTTGGCCAACCACCTTGGGCTCAAGGATTTCGAGTTGGATACCGAAGGCAGCGGCGACAACACCGCCTTGGTGGCCAGTGGCAAGATCAACGAGCGCCTGAGCGTGCGTTACGGGTATGGCGTGTTTGAGCCGGCCAGCACCATTGCTTTGCGTTACAAACTGAGCAAGCGGGTGTACGTCGAAGTGGCCAGCGGCCTGGCCAGTTCGCTGGATATTTTCTACAAACGGGATTTTTAGAGCAACCCCCCCCCGTAGTCGCTGACGAGGTACGAAGGCTGCGATGGGTTGCGAAGCGACCCTGGACGGCGGTCCTGCGGCCCGTATCGCAGCCTTCGTGCCTCGTCAGCGACTACGCGGTTTACGCCGTGCTGTTTCAGCGATTCAAATGCTTCATCGACTCTTCGCCATAACGCAAGCCCGACACCGCGCCCGCCGGGAAGATGGCGGCCAGGGCGGCCCATTCGCTTGAACTCAACCGTACGTCCAGTGCAGCAACGTTTTCTTCCAGGTATTTGCGTTGCTTGGTGCCCGGAATCGGGATCAGGTAGTCGCCCTGTGCCAATACCCAAGCCAAGGCTAATTGCCCGGCGGTGACGCCTTTGTCAGCGGCCAGCGCTTGTACTTGCTCCACCAGCCGCAGGTTTTTGCCGAAGTTGTCACCTTGAAAACGCGGGTTGGTGCGTCGGAAGTCGTCTGCGGCAAAGTCATCCGGGCTTTTCAGGGCACCGGTCAAAAAGCCTCGCCCCAGCGGGCTGTATGGCACGAAGGCAATGCCCAGGCGCTCACAGGTGGCCAGACAGCCGTTTTCTTCCTGGTCACGGCTCCACAGCGAGTACTCGCTTTGCAGTGCGCTGATGGGGTGCACCTTGTGTGCCCGTTCAAGGGTGGCCGCCGAAGCTTCGCTCAGGCCCAGATAACGAACCTTGCCTGCCTTGACCAGATCCGCCATCGCACCCACGGTCTCTTCTATCGGTACGTTCGGGTCCATGCGGTGCTGGTAGTACAGGTCGAGGGTGTCGACCCCAAGACGTTTCAGGCTGCCTTCGACAGATGCCTTAATGTAGTCGGGATGCCCGCTGATGCCGCGGGCCGACGGGTTGGCCGGATCGCGCACAATGCCGAATTTAGTCGCGAGAAATACCTGGTCGCGCTTGCCACGAATTGCTTGGCCGATGAGCTCTTCGTTGGTGTGCGGGCCATACATGTCGGCGGTGTCGAGCAGGTTGATGCCCAACTCCAGCGCGCGGTGCAAGGTGGCCACGGCTTCACGGGTATCGCTACCGGTGGTGTAGAAGTCAGTCATGCCCATGCAACCTAAACCGATCGCGCTGACGTGCGGGCCGTTGTTGCCGAGTTGGCGAGTGTGCATGTGAGGTGCTCCTGAGTGGGGGTGGCGCTATTGTTTACCTCGACACGCAGCGGATAAACCGGGTAGAAACGCTATCACTGTTCGTATTTTCTAAATAATAGGGGTGAGGCATGGACCGATTTAACGCGATGCTGGTGTTCACCCGCATCGTCGAGCTGGGTGGTTTTGCCAAGGCTGCAGACAGCCTGCAAATGCCCCGGGCATCGGTAACGGTACTGATCAAACAACTGGAGGCGCATGTGGGGGTGCAGTTGCTGCATCGCACCACGCGGCAGGTGAGCCCCACTCTCGATGGCGCTGCGTATTACCAGCGTTGTGTGCGGTTGTTGGCGGACCTCGAAGAGTCCGAGGGATTGTTCCGTGGCAGCCAGCCCAAGGGCACCTTGCGGGTTGAGATGCCAGCAGCCGTCGGGCGCCTGGTGGTGTTCCCGGCGCTGCCGGAATTTACCGGTCGTTACCCGCAGATTGATTTGGAAATCGGTCTTAATGATCGGCCCGTCGACCTGATTCGCGAAGGCGTGGATTGCGTAATCCGCGGTGGCCTGACTGTCGACGATTCACTGGTGGCGCGACCTTTGGTGCAGATGGACCAGATGACCTGCGCCAGCCCGGATTATTTGCGTGCCCATGGCGTGCCGCAATCGCTGGACGACTTGAACGGGCATCGCATGATTGAGTATTTTTCCAGCGCCTCGGGCAAGCGCTATGGGCTGGAGTTTCAGCTTGGCGATGACGTACGTTTGATCAACCTGCCCAAGCAAGTCTCGGTCAACAGTGCCGAGGGCTACCTGGCTGCGTGCGTGGCCGGTTATGGATTGGTGCAGACGCCGCGTTATCACGTGGCGCAGCAGGTGCGGGAGGGGAGCTTGCAGGAGGTGCTAAGTGATTGCTTGCCGCCGCGTCTGGCGTTGACGGCGTTGTATCCGCCGCACCGGCAACTGTCACCGCGGGTGCGGGTGTTTGTCGACTGGCTGGTAGACCTGTGCAGCCGGCCCGACAGCGGTTTTAAACGGTAAACCGCTGTAGGAGCGAGCTTGCCTCGCGATCTTTTGATCGTTAAAAAGATCGCGAGGCAAGCTCACTCCTACAGGGTTAGCAGACGCAGTACAGGCTTAACGCTGGTAATACCCAGGGCCACCACCGTAATAGCGGTGATCGTGATGCCATCCATGGTCAGGGAAAAATACGCACCCGCTCATGGCCAGGATGAGCAACAGCGGAACCAGCCGAATGACACGACGTAACATCTGTAAATCCTCAGGGTTGAGCCGGTGGCAGCTAAAAAGCTTCCCCGGCTGTAAGATGAGACCCTGTTTGTTTCAATTCATCTCCGGCAATTCACATTATTTTTCAGGAACAGGTAATGACTCCTAAGCAACGATTGGTGTACTCGATTTTGATCGCTCTGGTGGTGCTGGGCATCATGTTTGGTCTGTCGTATCTGCAAAACACCGGCGTGATCACCGAAAAAACCTTCCAGTACATCGCCATTGGCGTGGCTGTGGTTGTGGTGGTGATCAACGGTGTGATGCGCCGCAAGACCAAGCTTTAAGCCTCGATTTTACCCATCAGCACGGCTTCAGCCTGTGGATGCAGGCTGTAGCTCTTGTCGCTGTTGAGGACCACCACGCCTTCGCTGCATAAGCGCTTGAGCACTTCACGCACACTCAGAAACGACAGCGGGATATCCAGCGCCAGCAAGTGGCTGTGCATGCCACGCACTCCCAGCCTGCGGTCGTTACCGGCGGCAGTCAGCAAGGCATCGATGACCTTGAGACGTACCAGACTGGTTCGCAGCCCGAAGCATTTGAGTAGCTGGCGGATCCGTTCATTACCTTGCAAAGGCGCAAGCGCTTCCAGCAGGCCTGGGTCAGGCTGAAAAGCGGTATTGCGACGCTGTGGGTTGCCATCCGTTGGCAATTGCGGGTTCTGCATGCAAAAACTCCTTTCAGAGCCTGATCAGGAAAATAAAAAAGCGCTCTTACTTAACTAGACGAATGAGCGGCGTAAATCATGAACATCAAAATGTAGAAATTTTGTCGTGAATTATTCTCAATCGCGATTCGGTCCCGTGTGGCCGGGGGGGTTAGGCGATTATTAATTTTTTTTAACCTGCTTCGTTTCTTGTACAGGCTGTTCCCGGCCCGCGGTTTTCAATCGATGACGCAGCCGGGCCTTTTGTACTGATCGAGCAGGAGTCCGCGTGAGTATTTCCAAGCCGCTGAGCAAGTCGTGTTGTGCTGCGTTATGCCTGAGCCTGAGTGTGTCCGTATTGGCTCAGACACCTGCCAGCGAGGTGAGTGCCGAGATTCGTCGTACCACGTTTGGGGTGCCGCATATTCGCGCGGCCGATGAGCGCGGGTTGGGCTATGGCATCGGTTATGCCTACGCCCAGGACAACCTGTGCCTGCTGGCCAATGAAGTGGTTACCGTCAACGGCGAGCGTTCGAGGTACTTTGGCCCAGAGCAGATGACCCTCGAAGAGCGCGATAACCTCTCCAGCGACCTGTTTTTTACCTGGCTCAATACCCCGCAGGCCGTGGCTGCTTTCTGGCAAGCGCAAACGCCTGAAGTGCATGACCTGATCGAAGGCTATGTGGCCGGTTACAACCGTCAGCTAGGCGAACGCAAAGGCCTGCCTGAGCAATGTGATAACCCGTCGGTGCGGCCGATCACCACGGCTGATGTGGTCAAGTTGACCCGTCGCTTGCTGGTCGAAGGCGGTGCCGGCCAGTTCGGGGAAGCGTTGGTGGCTGCTGCGCCACCGCTCACAGCATCACACGCTGCAACTCACAATCCGGGGGCTGAGCGCTTTGCCGTGGCGAGCGAGCGGATGCAGCGTTTTGCCCTGGATCGCGGCAGCAATGCGGTTGCCATTGGCAGCGAACGCTCGCAAACCGGCCATTCAATATTGCTCGCTAACCCGCATTTTCCGTGGGTGGGCGGCATGCGTTTTTATCAGATGCAATTGACCATCCCCGGCAAGCTGGATGTGATGGGTGCGGCTCTCCCGGGCTTGCCGATGATCAACATCGGCTTCAATGCGAACGTGGCCTGGACCCATACGGTGGATACGTCCAGGCACTTCACCTTGTATCGACTTGAACTCGACCCCAAAGACCCGACGCGCTACCTGCTAGACGGCCAGTCGCGAGCGCTGGACAAACAAACCGTGACGGTCAACGTCAAGCAGGCCGATGGCAGCCTGGTGCCGGTGTCGCGAACCCTCTACAGCTCGGTATTCGGGCCGGTGGTGCAATGGCCGGGCAAGCTCGATTGGGATAACCACGTGGCGTTCAGCCTGCGTGATGCCAACCTGAACAATGACCGTGTCTTGCAGCAGTGGTACGCGATGAATCAGGCGCGCAACCTCGATGCCCTGCAGGCATCGGTAAATACCCTGCAAGGGATTCCGTGGGTCAACACCTTGGCGGTAGATGATCAAGGGCAGGCGTTGTACATGAACGTGTCGGTGGTGCCCTACGTGGACAAGGCCAAGCTGGCGGCGTGCAGTGACCCGCGTGCGGGCCTTGAAATGATTTTGCTCGATGGTAGCCGCAGTGCCTGCGACTGGACGATTGACCCGAGCGCGGCGCAGCCGGGTATTTACCCGGCCAGCCAGTTGCCGCAGTTGCGCCGTAACGATTATGTGCAGCACTCCAACGACTCGGCCTGGATGGCCAACCCCAACGCGCCGCTGAGCGGGTTTTCACCGCTTATCAGCCAGGACGGCCAACCGCTGGGGCCGCGTGCGCGTTTTGCCCTGCAACGCTTGAGTCAGCCGGGGCGTGTCAGCGTCGCAGATTTGCAAGGCATGGTGATGGACAACCGGGTGTACCTCGCGGGGCAAGTCATGCCCGACCTGCTGACCGTGTGTGAAGCCCGGCAAGGGCCCGTGTGTGCCAGCCTCAAGGCGTGGGATCAACAAGCGAATCTGAACAGCGGGATGGGGCTGGTGCATTTCCAGAACATCATGGCTCAGTTGCTTGATGTCCCGGATGTGTGGCGGGTGCCTTTCAATCCGGCAGACCCGCAGCACACCCCGCGTGGTCTGGACCTGGAGCAACCGGCCGTGGTTGAAGCCGTGCAGCACGCGCTGCAAGCGTCAGCAGCTACCGTGGCAGAGCAGGGTTTAACGCCGGAGATGGCTTGGGGTGATATCCAGGGGGTCAACAGCGCAGGTCAGCGGATTGCGATTCACGGCGGCCCGGCCACGCTGGGGGTGTACAACGCCATGCAAAGTGTTCCGGTTGAGGGCGGCAAGCGTGAGGTGGTCAGCGGCACCAGTTACTTGCAAACCGTGACCTTCGACGAGCACGGCCCACAGGCGCAGGGCTTGCTGGCTTTTTCAATCGCCAGCGACCCGGCTTCAAAGCATTCGCGTGATCAGACTGAGGCGTTCTCAAACAAGCAGTGGCCGCGCTTGCCCTTCACCGAGGCGCAGATCAAGGCCGATCCACAGTATGAACTGACCACGCTTCGGGGCCATTTGTAATTTTGCAGCGCTCTAGCCGCGAGGCAGGGCGTTGATCACCGGCAGGCCGTTTTGATCGACGCGCACATACACCGGCAACACCTTGGGCAAGGACGCCACCAGGTTCGGGATCTCTTTGGTGTTGAAGACCCCGCCAATCCGCAACTGGCCAGTGGCGGTGTCGGCCAGTGACAGCGGCGTGCTCAGGTAGCGGTTGATCATGGGCAAGGCGTCGGCCAGGGTCAGGTTGTCGAGAATCAGCTTGCCATTACGCCAGGCCAGGTCGGGGGCGTTGGCATAGGTCTGGCTGATTTGCGGCGCGTAGTCGCCCCCTCTGTAGCTGGCCTGCATGCCGGGCTCCAGACGCAAGCCGTCGCCACTCAGGTTCTTGTTGCTGGTGACCAGAACTGACCCTTCCAGCAGCGTGACCCGCACCTGATCTTCGTACATCCACACATTGAACTGGGTGCCGGTGACCCGGATACGCCCGTCAGCCGCCTGAACGACAAACGGGTGCGTCACATCGTGGCTCACCTTGAAAAACGCCTCGCCTTTGTTCAGGGTGACCTGGCGCTGGTCTTTGTAATTGAGGTAGGTCAGTTGGCTGCCCAGGTTCAGTTCGACCTGGCTGCCATCGGGCAACGTCGCGTTGACCACGCTGTTGTCTGCCTCAAGGCGTTTGTACGCGCTGGGGATGACGCCGAGTTGCCAGCCGCTGTAGGCCGCCACAGGCACCGCGACAAGAGCAATGGCGGCCGCTATGGCCACACGCTGCCAAAGGCGGCGCTGAGCCTTGCGGGGCAGGGGCACGACCTGTGCGACAGCGGGTTGTGGCCGTGGCAAATGCTCGCTGGTGTCCCAGATGTCGAGCATTGCTTCATATTCAAAGGCGTGCAGCGGATCAGCGTTTAACCACACAGAAAAAGCGGCACGTTCCTGGTCAGTACAGTCAGGCTCGTGCAAGCGCATGCACCACTGAGCCGCAGCCTCGGTGATGGCATCGTATTCAGCTTCTGTGAGGCGTGTTTCGCTCATGTGCGCTCCTTGGTGAGGTGCATTCTAACCCTGCGCTTGTGCTAACGAGAACATGAGCCATGTCAAAAGGATGTCATTTATTGCGATGCCAGGTTTTTTCTCTGCTACGGTTACTTCGGCATCTTAGTACCAGACGCAACATCAATTAATGGAGTTAAGAACATGTTGAAGAAAACTTTTGCTGCTGTGCTCACCACTGCTGTTTTGCTGGGCTCCAGCGTTGCGATGGCGCAGCCGAATCTGGATCCGAACTGGGCGTTCTCCAAAGAGCTCGTTGAAGTGCTGAAGAACAAAAACGGTTACACCGTGATCAAGAAAATTGAAGCGGAAAACCCTGCCAATGGCCTCTGGAAAGCTGAAGGCATCAAAGCGGCTGATGGTGTTCAGTACGAAATCATTTTCGACTCGACAGGCAAAGTGATCTCCGAGAAGAAAGACTGATTCTCGCCGATTTCAGTCCAGGCACTCACTGAGTGTTTGCAGCCCGATCCTGCCTGTGCGGATCGGGCTTTGTTTTTAGCGCCTGGCTCTGTGTGCGAGCCATTGTTCGCGAGTAATTTCCCATAAGTCGCACGCAAATTTGCCACCGACAAAGCTGCTTTCCTGAGTGCTCACCAGACGCATTGCGCCACGCTCCGAGATACGCCGAGATCCCGCGTTAGGGGCCGCCTTAGGCACGCGCATCACTTCGCGGCCCAGCGTCTCAAACCAGTAAGCGTCCACCACAGTGCAGGCTTCGCTCATCAGTCCTTGACCTTGCCAGGGCGGTGACAGCCAGAATCCCCGGTGGTTATCGACGTGATCCATCAAGCTGATACTGCCAATGACCTCTTCTGGCCGGGTGCGCAAACGCAGTGTCCAGTGCCATTCTTCGCCGCGGGCCATGGCCGGCAGAGCGACGTCACGCAGGTAACTGAGGGCGCCGTCATCCGGGTACGGCCACGGCACGACATCGTTCAGGTAACACACCACTTCCCAATGCGGGAAGCGTTGCTGGATGGCATCAGCATCCGCCAGGCTCAAGGGCTGCAGGATCAACCGCTGGGTTTGCAAGGTGGGCGGCGCGTCCATGTGAATGGCTCCTTGCCATTAATTTGCATCGAGATTAACTCTGAATACACATCTGCGCTTTACGAGTGCGCAAAAACTTGCGCAGTTAAACGCTGTTTTTACATGGATTAACGTGCTGTAAGCCCCGTGAATAAAGGGCTGTAGCGAACTGCGCAACTTCTTGCGCAGTACTGAGCAGCTTTTTGCGCACTTTTAACCTGTTTGTGCCAGTTTCGGTGGTGGTTTTGGCCGTTAGTTAGCGCCAAACGTTTGTTTTATATGGAGTGTTTTGTTTCTGGCACGGTGCTTGATATCTCGTATGGATCTAGTAGGCGAGCGTTGCGTTCGCCGGAGGCTCCAAGATGTCAAAGCCCTTCTGGCCCAAAAACCCCAATAACGTCAACCTCTCCCGCGATGATGCGCGAAACAGTATGGGCACCTGCCCGCTGATGAAAACCACCGTGCAGTTGATCCCGCTGCGCTACGCCATCGTCGACAATCCGGGACTCGATCCCGCGAGCGAGGTTGCCATGCCCTACAGCCTCGACGCCCGGCCGCTGGGTATCCGGCTGTTGCGCGATGGCTGGTTGTACGTGATTGAGGGCAGCAGTGGCACCTTGTCCGAGTACCGTATTGAAGACGGTCTGGTCAGCGCCATGCTGTGGCAAGGTCGTGAGGTATTCGAAGACGACCGTGAAGCACCGATCCATGAACCGAGGCTGATTTACGCCAAAACCAGCACGCTGTACGTCACTTATTCTGAAGTTCCGTGGACCGCGAAAAAGTGCCAGCAGGTGCTGAGTTCAACGTCCGAGCGTAATCACTTCATGCAAGCGGTCGACTTGAGCAAGGCCAAGTGCGACACCGGCGGGCCCCACCTGCTGACCCCGGACATGACCGAGCATTGGCTGGCCGAAGTCGCCACCGAACGAATCGAGGCAGAACAACAGAACCCTGCCACCACGCTGGCCGAGCACACCAGCAGTACCCAACAACGGCTGGACGCGGAACTGCCCGAGCACGAGCGTTTGCCCTACCTGTGGGAAACCCCCGCGCGTTTCTCCCAAACCTCCATGAACCGCCTCACTGGCTGCATTCATCCACAGTACCGGCACGACACGCTGTATCTGGTGCTGGAAGACACCTTGGGGGTGATGCGCGACCTGGCCAATTATCAGGACCACGTGGTTGGCTGGATCGACGACTGGAGCAATGGCGGGGCGAAACCGGGCCACAACGAACGCGACTATGTACTGGCGTGCTACATCGAATCCCTCAGCCAGCTCAATGCGCGGGATGTCAAAACGCTGATCGGTGAGAGTACGGACCCTGCGCACAAAGCACTGCTGGATGATTTGCTGTGCATGGCTCAGCCGCAGTACGGTGTGACAGATGCCGCGATTATTGAGTACCTCGAAAGAGGTGGCTTGATGACGCCGCCCGCGGGCAGCCCGGTGCCGGCGGAGCTGGAGGTGTTGCGTCAACGGGCGCAGGCGCTGGCCGAGAACATTGACTATTCACGTGGCATGAGCAACAGCGCTGATGCGCTGAATGTACTTGAAGACGTTGATCGTCGTTTCTTCACTCGTGAACACTTTCGCGTAGCGCCACCGGCATTTGTCGATGAACACTTCGAAGCGTTGATTGCTCTGGGTAAGCAACAGAGCCAGCAGATCACTGGAGTTTTGTATGGGACCAAGCTGGGCCAACGCGGCGTCAATGAACTGATCGACCGCGAAGCAATGGACCGAGAATTACTCGCCCATCGAGCCGGGCTGGCGCGCTGGAACCACCTGCTCGATGCCATCACTGCCGACCGGGTCAAACTGACGTGTTCGGGCGCGTTTCATAAAGCGGGCTGGTACTTCGACCCGATGGACATCGGCCACGCCGGGCACGCGTTTGCCACTGAATATGCCTGCCTCAAAGACATTTGCCGCAGCGACGACGCTTGTGAACAACTGCTGGCGTACAGCGAGCGCAACCCCCAATTCAGCCGCCCGCTGTATTACACCTTGCCCTACAGCGACCAAACCACGCTGTGGGTGCACTACGCATTTTTGCTGGCCGCGGGCATGGTCCTGTTCAACAACAGCCCTGAACTCCTGGCCCGCCTGCGCAGCATTGAACAGAGCCGTTTACCGGCACTGGACGATCTCCCCGACAGCACCCGCTCAGTGGCCAATGCCGCCCTCAACACCCTGACCCCGGCGCTTAATCGCGGGTTGGAAAACGTGCTGGTCAACTTTGACGAGTTCTTCAAAAACAACGCCATGCCCGACGTTGAAGAACTGCTGCGCAAACTGCCCGTGGCCCTGAAGTCGCGGATAGTGCAGGCCGCCAAAACCGAAGGCGTGACGTTCCATTTTGCGACACCGCAAGAACAGGCCGCGTTACGCGAAACGCTGAGTGAAACCTTCAAGCTGCGCCAGGAAATAGCCCTGCTTAAAAAGAAGCGGGCCCAATCCAATCGTCAACACGGGCACAAATCGCAGACCTCTCGGGAACTGCTGGAGAAAATCCAGTACGACAGCCAACGGCTGGATCTGGAGCAAAGACGGCTGGCAGCCAGCCTGAGCCCCATCCCGGAGTTGCCGGATGAACATGCGCGGATTTTCGGTTCGACGCAGGGCAAAGCAGGGCTGATGGTGATCTTCCCGAATGAAGGCAAACGGCAAGTGGCCGGGTTGATGGATAACTTTCGTAAAGGTGTCCATCGCGCGCCGGTAATGAACGTGCTGGGGGATGGCGCGGCGTTGTTGCTGTTTGTGGCGCAGGCGGTGAATTTGGTTCAGGTGTTTAGAGAGGTTAGGGCTAAGGGCATAGATAATCAGGATTGGGGGGCTTTCAAGAGTGCGCTTGCTGCCACTGGAGCAGTTGGGTTTGCTGCTGCTCAAGGCGTGTTCGATACGGCGCTAAGTGCTCAGGCTAAAAATCTAGGGGAAGGCTTAGTTCGAACTTCACTCAGCCGACTGCAAGTCACGATTGGCAATTTGCATGTTGGATTAGGTTTTTTAACTTACGCATTCGGGTTTGCAGCAGCAGTTTTTAGTTTGAATACATACCGTGACAACTGGGTGCAAGCAGTACGTAGCGGCAATCGCGGAGCCCAAAATGGTGCTTTGATCACAATGGGCGCATCGGGAGGTTTGGCCGCCACTAATGCTTATGGTTTTGGTCATACCGCAAAAGCCGGTTATCAAGTACTGATGGCAGCCAAAGGTGAGGCCCGTAAGACGGCGTGGAAGGTTGCTGGCGCTCGCCTTGGCAGCGTCTTTTTCCGTTCCAGTTGGGCCGGTGGGTTTTTCACGATACTGGAGCTGGCCGGCACCTGGCTTTACAACCGCTACAACACCAGTGGCCATGATCAGTGGCTGCAAAGTACCCCGTGGGGGCTGGATGTTGATAAACGTAAAGATCTCAACCTTCATGAGTTCCAGCATTACTTGACGTTGCAGCAGCAGGCGCCCTTTGTAGAGGTCAAACGTTCAGATGATGAATCGTTTTGGCAAAGCATGTTGTGTGGCACTAAGCCGGGCGAGATTTTCGTGATACTGCCGGGTGTGACCCTGGCCGATTATCAAGACAGGCTGGATGGACGGGCCAGTCATGGCCTTAAGATCGGCGCACAGCGAATTACAACGTTTCTTCGGGGGGATCGAGGTATTCCCGTTGAGCAGCGCGAGGTTGTAACCGAGCAGGTGCAGGCAGGGTTATATCGTATGGTGAGCAAGCCCGAAAAAGAGCAGAGCGGACCAGCCCCCTTATTGATCAAACTGACTTATCCACGCAATTCTGAACGCACTATCGGCAATATTTCTGAGGAGTTATTGATTGAGCTTGAGCTCCAATCTTTAGATGACGAGGGGCAATTGGTTCGGTGTAATTACCGTATTCGCTTTAATCCTCTTGAAGGCGGGCGCTTTCTCTCGGCGAAGCAACATTTCGATTCGAACGTAGGAATGCCTTTGTTGGGGATTGATGTCATGGCAATGGAGCCTTTGCAATGACTTCTTCCATATTGACAGCACCTCAACAATCAGTTGAAGAACCCCCCAAAAAAGCGGGTGACATAGAGTTTTGTCTTGCTGGGCGACAAACCTATTTGGCCCCTTTGCCGCTGCCCACAGCTGCAGAACCTTGCTGTCCGTATATCAGCGATTACAACGATATTTACTTGGACTTTGGAGGAGGTGAGCCAAATGTATTCTCATATCAGATTAATTTAGGAGGCCCTTTTACGTTTGCCTGTTTAATGTCTCTGGGAGGTTCACTATTAATCTGGCTAATGGGATTGGCTCTAGGGGACAGTGCTGCAACAAGTTGGGTTTTTTCGATAAGCTACTTCCTCTCTGCCTGGAAATTTTCAGCATGTATGTGGCTAGTAACCTCAGCTGTCTGCTTCGCCATCTGGCTCCACCACCACAAACTCTTCACCAAAGTCATCCCCACCCGCTTCAATCGCCAGCGCCGCGAAGTCTGCTTTATGCCCGACGGCGCCACAGAACCCTTGTTCGTCCCTTGGGAATCCCTGTCTGCCTGGGTGGTTCAAGGCCAAAGCGCGACTCAATACGGCATCACCCGCCATTACGGGATGGGCATGGGCTTTATGCATGAAGGTGAGCTGGTCAGCGTCGAATTCCAGTGCGGCGCTCTGCAACTTGCGATTGCCAATTGGGAGGCCGTGCGCGGCTATATGGAGTACGAACTCAACGACCTGCACGCCATCCAGGATCCGCTGGAACTTCAGGCTCCCGGCGACCCGCCCCATGAAGGTCTGCACACGTTTCGCAATGCTCGCGCCAGTTTGCATCGGCGTATCCGCGAGAAAGAAGTGGGGTGGGTCTACGGCTTTTTTTGGTACGTCTACCACGTCATGACGTTATGGACCTTGCCCAACCATTTGGTTGAGTGGGAGATAAAACGCATCGCCAAGGTCGGCCGCAAAG
Source organism: Pseudomonas sp. FSL R10-1350 (assembly GCF_009600525.1). Lineage (NCBI taxonomy): Bacteria > Pseudomonadati > Pseudomonadota > Gammaproteobacteria > Pseudomonadales > Pseudomonadaceae > Pseudomonas > Pseudomonas sp. FSL R10-1350. The sequence continues at coordinate 36,725 of NZ_WIVR01000011.1, read as the reverse complement.
CGCTGCCCGAGGCGATGCGTGAATGGTCCGAGCCGTTGCCGCCCGAGCAATGGGCCAAGCCCAGCGCCGAGTTGCTCCGATTGAGCGCCAAGGTCAAGGCGTTGATCAAACGATCACCGCGCAAGCCTATTACTGAGGTGTTTGCTGAGGCGTATCGCAGCGAGCCCAACTCGCGGCAGCGTGGTTAAGCGGCTATGACGACTCAAATCACTGGGCTGCAACCTGTTCAAACAGAGCCCCCGGTATGCGGCAATGCTGTTCACTTATGCAATTTCTGCCTCTGTGGGAGCGGGCTTGCTCGCGATGGTCATTAACGATGATGCGTATTTGCCGAGTAAATGAGGCGCTCTTGAGAGCATCGCGAGCAAGCCCGCTCCCACACTTGATAGTCTTCATAAGTCATTTTTGCCGGAATTACTTCACCTACATAGGTCACAGGCGACACGTTAATGACTTTAGTGATGTCTAGGTAGACAGCCCCATGGGAGTAAGTGCAATCAAATGTTTATTTGAGGGGGGGCGAGCTTTTGCCGTGGAGCAGGTGCAGGCAGGGTTGTATCGAATGGTGAGCAAGCCCGAAAAAGAACAGAGCGGGTCAGCACCCTTATTGATCAAGCTGACTTATCCACGCAATCCTGAACGCACTATCGGCAATATTTCCGAGGAGTTATTGATTGAGCTTGAGCTCCAGTCGTTAGATGACGAGGGGCAGTTGGTCCGGCGTAATTACCGTATTCGCTTCAATCCTCTTGAAGGTGGACGCTTTCTCTCGGCGAAGCAGCATTTCGAATCGAGCGTAGAAATGCCTTTGTTGGGGGTTGATGTCATGGCAATGGAGCCTTTGCAATGACCTCCTCCATATCGACATCACCTCAACAATCAAATGAAGCCCCACAAAAAAAAGCGGGTGACATAGAGTTATGTCTTGTTGGGCGACAAACCTATTTGGCCCCTTTACCACTGCCGACAGCGGCAGAACCTTGCTGCCCCTATATCAGTGATTACAACGATATTTATTTGGACTTTGGTGGGGGTGAGCCGAATGTTTTCTCGTACCAAGTAAATTTGGGTGGGCCATTTAGCTGTGCATGCTTAGTCTCTTTTGTATTTCCACTTTCAACAGGATTATTAGCGGCGTCTTTAGGATTGGGTAGTGAGGATATTTTAGATTCGATTCAAGGAACCTTTGCAGTGTTCTGGAAGTGGGGCCTCTTCGGAGGAGGATTCTTTTTAGTCATGGCTTTTTGCATCTGGCTCCACCACCACAAACTCTTCACCAAAGTCATTCCCACCCGCTTTAACCGCCAGCGCCGCGAAGTCTGTTTTATGCCTGACGGCGCCACACAACCCTTGTTCGTCCCTTGGGAATCCTTGTCTGCCTGGGTGGTTCAAGGTCAAAGCGCGACGCAATACGGCGTGACCCGCCACTACGGGATGGGCATGGGCTTTATGCATGAGGGCGAGTTGGTCAGCGTCGAGTTCCAGTGTGGTGGCCTGCAACTGGCGATTGCCAATTGGGAGGCCGTGCGCGGCTATATGGAGTACGAACTCAACGACCTGCACGCCATCCAGGATCCGCTGGAACTTCAGGCTCCCGGCGACCCGCCCCATGAAGGTCTGCACACGTTTCGCAATGCTCGCGCCAGTTTGCATCGGCGTATCCGCGAGAAAGAAGTGGGGTGGGTCTACGGCTTTTTTTGGTACGTCTACCACGTCATGACGTTATGGACCTTGCCCAACCATTTGGTTGAGTGGGAGATAAAACGCATCGCCAAGGTCGGCCGCAAAGCGCTGCCCGAGGCGATGCGTGAATGGTCCGAGCCGTTGCCGCCCGAGCAATGGGCCAAGCCCAGCGCCGAGTTGCTCCGATTGAGCGCCAAGGTCAAGGCGTTGATCAAACGCTCCCCACGCAAGTTGATTATCGAGGTGTTTGCTGAGGCGTATCGCAGTGAGCCCACCCATAAAAAAGCCCCCGTCAAGCGGGGGCTGATATGAGGCTGAGGTTGCTGCGGGTGTTAGCCGTTGGTGCAACCGTTACCCATCACGCGGTATTCGATGATGTGACGCTGACCTTGATGGTCTTCGTACGTCATTTTTGCCGGAACTACTCCACACACATCGGCGACAGGCGACACATTAATGACTTTGGCGATGTCCAGGTCGGTGGCGTAGGTGTATTGCTCAACGGCAGGTTGGGGTTGTGCAACTTTAAGGTCGTCGGCCATCGCCAAAGTAGACAGACCCATCAGAGCAAGTGCAATCAAACGTTTCATTTTCAATAAGACCTTAAAACAATCACGACTAACTGACTTCAAGTGCCGGATGGCGGTAGAAGTTGCCAGACCACTGAGTGTGTGTCTGCCACGAAGTACCGTGCCCTGTTTCAATGTTGTTTCTAGGGGGTGGTTCAATCATAAGGTTTTGCCGGGCAGGTTAAAGACCGAATGCTGCCATGCACTTATGCAGGATCGGTAACAATCCTGTAGGAGCGAGCTTGCCTCGCGATCTTTTGATCGTCAAAAAGATCGCGAGGCAAGCTCGCTCCTACGCAGGGTTGGTTCAGCAATTAATCGTTTAAGTGCCTGTCGGACAAAAACCGCTGGCATACTGCCGCGTCTGATTCAGGAGCCAAACCCAACAATGAATGTCGAGTCCCCCCTCAGTGCCTGGCAACGGGCCGTTGAACAGCAAGGTTTTGTCCAGGATCCTGCGCAATGGCAGGCGGTGCAGGTGTTGCAGCGCTGTCACGAGGCTTTGCACTCAGGGGCTCGTTCGGTCAGAGGCGTGTACCTGTGGGGGCCGGTCGGACGAGGTAAAACCTGGCTGATGGATCAGTTTTACCAAAGCTTGCGCGTCCCGGCGCGGCGTCAGCATTTCCATCACTTTATGCAATGGGTGCATCAACGGCTGTTTCAGCTGACCGGCGTCGCCGACCCGCTCAAGATCATCGCCAAGGACTTGGGCAAGGAACTGAAAGTGCTGTGTTTTGACGAGTTGTTCGTCAATGACATTGGTGATGCGATCATTCTCGGGCGGCTGTTTCAAGTGATGTTTGACGAGGGTGTGGTGCTGGTGTGCACCTCGAACTTGCCGCCAGAACAGTTGTACAGCCACGGCCACAATAAAGAGCGTTTTGCCCCCGCGATCACCGCCATTCTCAAGCACATGGACATCGTGTCAGTGGACGGCGCTGAAGACCATCGTCTGCACCCCGGCATTGCGCAACAACGTTATTGGGTGAAAGCAGCGGATCAGTCGAGTGTGATCGGGCAGGTGTTCACGGAACTGACAAAAGGGCAGGAAACTTCGGATGCTCCGATTGCTGTAGGCCATCGCTCAGTGAACGTTGTGCGGGCCGGTGCGGGAGTGTTGTGGTGCAGCTTTCATGAATTGTGTGAGCAGCCGTTGGCGGCCACGGAATTTATGCAGATCTGTGATCAATACACGGTGATTTTGCTCAGCGACGTGCCTTGCCTGAGTGCCGAGCAACGCGAAGGCAAGATCGCCCGTGGTACGGAAGATGGACCGGTGAAGGTCGAGGCGGGTGATCGCGATCTGCCGCAGTTGTCGATCTATGACGACAGCGTGCGGCGATTTATTGCGCTGGTCGACGAATGCTACGACCGCAAAGTACCGCTGTGTATTGAGGCGCAAGTGCCGATGGACCAGTTGTATACCCAGGGCTACCTGGAGTTCGCTTTCCGCCGGACCTTGAGCCGCTTGCAAGAAATGCAATTGCAGCGCTTTGGTGTGCATTGACCCGGTAGCCGCAGCCTGCGGCAGCGGCTACAGGTGTTTAGCGTTTAATCCCACTCAGGCGCCACGCTTTGCGGGTTGGTCAGGCGATGCCCGCGGTCCAGCTTGGCAATCTGCGCCATGTCTTCTGCGGTCAGCTTGACCGATTGTGCCTTGAGGTTGCTCTCAAGGTTGGCGCGCTTGGTTGACGACGGGATTACCGAATAACCCAGTTGCATCGCCCACGCCAGGGTCACTTGTGCCGGGGTGGCGTTGTGGCGTGTGGCAATTTTGACAATCACCGGATCTTTCAGCACTTCGCCGTAGGCCAGGGTCATGTATGAGGTGATATGGATCCCGTGGCTTTGTGCGAACTCCACCACTTTGCGGTTCTGCAAGTACGGATGCAGTTCGATCTGATTGGTGGCGATGTTCTCGGCACCCACCGCGGCAATCGCTTCTTTCATCAGCGCGATGGTGAAGTTGGACACGCCGATGGCCTTGGTCAGACCTTGTTTCTTGGCTTGTAGCAGTGCACCCATAAATTCTGCGACCGGTACTTCATGCTTGGGTGAAGGCCAGTGAATCAGCGTCAGGTCCAGGTGATCGGTGCGCAGTTTTTTCAGGCTCTCTTCGAGGCTTGGAATCAACTTGTCTTTAGTGAAGTTGCTGACCCAGATTTTGCTGGTGATATACAGCTCACCACGCGCAACGCCGCTGCTGGCAATGGCCTGGCCGACGTCGGCTTCGTTCTCATAAATTTGCGCCGTGTCGATTGCCCGGTAGCCCAGTTCAAGGGCGTTGGTAACCGAATCAATAACCACTTGGCCCTTGAGGCGGAAGGTGCCGAGGCCGAATGCTGGGACTGTCATGGATAACTCCTGGGTGGTCGTAAGAATGGGTTGAGTATCTACGGCTTGAGCGGTGGGAAAAACCATAGCCCACGCAAAGCAATCTTGACCGCAAGGCATGAATGAATGATCCCCGTGCGAGTTAAATTTCATCGTTGAGCAAACGTTCTAGCTTGGATAACGCCTGCATTCAGGCTTGGACAGGTAGTGCAATGACGATTTCTCGACGATGGTTTATCGCTGGTTTGGCGATCACCGGCGCAGCAGCGCCTGCGGTGTATTTTGGGCATCGCGAGCTGACCCGGGTCGATGAGCCGATTACGCCCGGTGAAGCAACTGTCGATTTGGCGGACACGGCGGGCCAGCAGATCGCCGATCAATTGCGTGGGTTGTGGACGATCCGTTTCACTGGCCGTGATGCCGGGCTGGACGGTTTGCCTGCGGATGACCTTGAAGTGTGGCTGGATATTGCGCCGCGTGGGCGTGGGGTGCGCGGTTATCTGGACACAGCACAGGTGCTGCACAGTGAGCAAACGCCGCGCTATCGCATTTTGGCTGATCTGGTTGAGCCGGACCCCAAGCACATGTACTGGCGCCTGACCCGCAGCGCCGCCGCCAACGGTCAGCCAGATTACGAGTTCAGTTTCAGTCTTGATGAGGTCTGGGGCATGTTCGGCAACGCTGGCAGTGGCACCCTGAGTGGCCGTGTGCAGCGTCTGGACCGAGCACTGGCGTTGCCCGAGCAAGACAACCGTTTTGTCGCGCTCAAGCGCACCTTTCCCGAGGCCCGGCAACGTATCCCGCTCAACCCCACATTGCTGGACTGGCTGGTATCGCCTGAGCACCGCTTGTTCCACCAGCTGTGGCATGCCTCGCGTGATACTTGGCATGAGCTGTCCGAGGACAAGCGCAATGCGCTGCGCGGTATTGGCTGGCAGCCCGGTCAGCGTGACAGGGAGCGCGATGCGCGTGGCCCTCGTAAAGACCGTAACGGGTCGGGCGTCGACTTTTTTTTCATGCACCGGCACATGCTGATGGCTGCACGCTCGATGCAGGACTTGCCGTCGTGGCCTTCGTTCCCGATGCCGCAGCCCGAGCTTGAACGCGACCGGGCCGGATTTGCCCGTTATTTCGACAACCATGATGGCAGCGCCTTGCCGCCGACCTGGCTGGCAGAAGGCGATGACACCTACACCCAATGGCTGAGTGACATCAAACAGGCCGAGACGTATCACAGCAACTTCGAAGTCTGGGAGTCACGCTATAGGGACCCGCGCTATCTGTCGACGCTGACCTTGGGTCAATTCGGCTCTGAGGTAGAGCTGGGCCTGCATGACTGGTTGCACATGCGCTGGGCGTCGGTGCCACGTGACCCGTCCAATGGCGCGCCAGTACCCTTGGCGCGGGATCCGGCAGACTTCGCGGCACGTTGGTACGTGGCGGAAAACGATTTTCTGGGCGACCCGTTTTCGTCTCATATCAACCCGGTGTTTTGGCGGTTTCATGGCTGGATCGATGATCGTCTGGAGGACTGGTTTCGTGCCCACGAACGGTTTCATCCCGGCGAGTTGACGCGTCTGGAGGTCAACGGTGTGCCGTGGTTTGCGCCGGGGCGCTGGGTGGAAGTTGATGACCCGTGGTTAGGCCCGGACACCCACGGTTGCAGCACCACACCGGGGTTGAGTGTGGGCAAAAGCGTCGAGATGGACCCGGAAACCATGAAGCTCGCGCTGCGCATTACCTTTGGCGATGAGAAGAAAATTGACGACTTGCTGCGCCGGGTACCGCGTCGGCCGTGGTATGCGCGGCATTTGGTGGTTAAACCCGTGTGAGCCCCAGGGAAGATCAAAAGATCGCGAGGCAAGCTCGCTCCTACATCGCGATCTTTTGGTTGTTATTGCACCTGCCAGCCCCCGCCCAACGCTTTGTATAACGCGATGCTGGCTTGCAAGCGAGCCATGCGCAGTTGCACGTGCTGGTCTTGTGCCTGATACAGCGTGCGTTGGGTTTCGAGTACCGTCAGCATGACTTCGGCGCCGGCTTTGTAGCGGCTTTGGGCAATGTCGAAGGCCTGTTGCGCCTGTTGCAGTTCTTCGTCTTGCCATTGCCGTTGCTGGTCCAGGCCGCTGGCGCTGTTGAGGGCTTTTTCAACGTCGGCAAAGGCGCTGATGATGCTCCCGCGATAGGTTTGCAACAGCTCCTGCTGACGCGCCACAGTTTTGTCGCGTTCTGCGCTGAGGCGCCCGTTGTTGAAGATCGGTGCGGCCAACCCGGCCGTCAGGTTGTAGAAAGGGCTGCGCAACATGTCGCCAAAGCGGTCCGCGCCTGAGCCCAATGTCGCGCTCAAGGTCAGGCTGGGCAGCATGGCCGCACGCGCGACGGTGATATCGGCTGAGGCCGCGGCCAGTTTGGCCTCGGCGCTGGCAATGTCGGGGCGTCGGCTCAGCAGTGCACTGGGCAGTCCGCTGCCGATGTCTGGCCACTGCAATTGGGCAAATGCTGTGTCGCCCAAGGTGAGGCGTTGCACGGGTTCGCCCAACAAGACCGCGAGGGTAATACGGGCTTCCTGAGCTTGCTGGGCCATCAGTGGCAATTGCCGTTGTTGAGCAGCTACCAGGCTTTTTTGCTGAGCCAGCTCGAGGGCCGTGGCAGAGCCTGCGTCATAGCGGGTCTGAACCACGTGCAAGACGCTTTGGGCGTTGGTCAGGTTGAGCCGCGCAATGCGCAGTTGCTCGTCAAAGGCCAGGGTTTGCACGTAGCTGGTGGCGACACCGCTGAGCAAGGTCAACTCGACGGTGGCCTGGTCAAACTCGCTGGCATTGAGCGTGTGCAGAGCGCTGTCACGGGCTGCGGCTTTGCCGCCCCAAAAGTCCACTTCGTAGCTGGCCGTCAGGTTGGCGTCAAAGGAGTCCACTGCCTTGTTGTTGTCGGTGGCGTCCAATTGGCTGTAACCCTTGCCGCGCAGCAGTTTTTCACGGTTGGCGCTGCTGGCGAACTTCACTTCGGGTAGCAGCGGGGCGCCAGCAATAACGGCTGTGGCGCGGGCTTGCTGGACGCGGGCAATGGCTGCGGCCAGGTCGTAACTGCCGACCCGTGCTTGAGCGATTAGACGGTCCAGGGCCGGGCTATGAAAATGACTCCACCATTGCTGGCTGCTCAGTTGGCTGGCCTGCGTGTGGGACGATTGCCAGGCCGGGGGCGGTTGCACCGGGTGCGCGTCGCGCGGCGGGGTTTGGCTGCACGCGCCCAGCAACAGGCACGTGGTCAACAGACTCAAAGACGGCTTCATCAATCGATCATTCACTGGTAAGGGCCGTGACCGGGTCAAGCCGGGCAGCTTTGCGGGCGGGCATAAAACCGAAAATAACGCCGGTCACCAGCGCACAGGCAAACGCGCCGAAGACCGCAACCATTGAAAATGCCACGGCCACATCACACAGCAGCAAAACCCCGCCGATGATAAAGGCCAGGGTGATGCCCGCCAGGCCGCCGACCACCGACAGCATCAGGGCTTCGGTCAGGAACTGGCGCAGAATGTCACGCTGGCGGGCACCGGTGGCCATGCGAATGCCAATCTCACGGGTGCGCTCACGCACGGTCATCAGCATGATGTTCATCACCCCGATGCCGCCGACCAACAGAGAAATGGCGGCAATTGAGCCGAGCATCAACGACAGCGTGTTGCGGGTTTTGGCTTCGGCCTGGATCATCGCGGCGTTGTTGGTGATCTCGAAATCACGCTTGCCGTGGTGGAGCTTGAGCATCAATTGTTCGATGGATTTTTCGGTCTGTTTGACCTTGCTCGCATCGGCGGCAGCAATCACCACGTATTCCGGATTGTGCGTACCGAACAAACGCACGCTGGCGGCGGAGTAGGGCACCACGATGCGCGAGTCACTGTCTGAGTCTGCTGAGCTGGCGCCTTTTTCAGCGAGGACTCCGACCACGCGAAACGGCACGTTCTCCAGCAGGATGTATTGCCCGATGGGGTTGGGCACGTCCTTGAGGACCTTGTCGCGGACCTTTTTACCGATCACTGCCACGGCGGCTGCGGCGTCTTCATCGGCCTGGCTGAAGAAGCTGCCTTGCACCACCGGCCAGTTGAAAATGGCCGGGAAGTCGATGCCGTTGCCGCCGGTGTACATCGTGTGGTCGACGTTGCCATAGCGCACGCCGATCTCGGCGCCGTTGATGGGCATGATCATCTTTACTTGAGGCAAGGTCGACAGCGCGGCCACGTCATTGAGCGTGACAATTCCCAGCGGCGCCCGGGGGCGGGGTGACATGCCGCTGAGGTAGATGATGTTGGAGCCAAACGCACCCATTTCGGCCATGACCTGGCGTTTGCTGCCTTCGCCGACAGCCAGCATCACCACCACCGATGCCACGCCGATGACGATGCCGAGCAAGGTCAGGGCGGTGCGAAAACGGTTGATCCACATGACTCGCCAGGCCGCGTGAAGGGCGTCGACCAATTCGCCTTTCCAGGCGCCGCGGGCTTCACTGCCTTCATTCAGGCGCTGGCGCAAGTCAATCGCTTGCAGTGCTTTGGGGTTTTCGCTGGCCGCTGCTGCGGTGCCATTGGCGCAGTCGCTGATGATCTCGCCGTCGCGCACTTCAATGATCCGGTTGGCCCGCGCTGCGACTTCGCGGTCGTGGGTAATCAGGATCACCACATGGCCCTGGCTGGCCAGCTCATCGAGCAGCGCCATGACTTCTGCGCCGCTGTGGCTGTCGAGCGCACCGGTGGGTTCGTCGGCCAGGATGATGTGCCCGCCGTTCATCAACGCGCGGGCAATCGATACGCGTTGTTGCTGACCGCCCGACAGTTGATGCGGACGGTTGCCGGTGCGTGTGCCAAGGCCCAGGCGGTCGAGCAGGGCGGCGGCGCGGGCATGCCGCTCGGCCGCTGGAGTGCCGGCGTAAATGGCGGGCATTTCGACGTTTTCCTGGGCCGAGGCCGAGGGGATCAAATGGTAGCCCTGAAAGACAAAGCCGAACGCCTCGCGGCGCAGCCAGGCGAGCTCATCGCTGGCGAGGTGGGCAACGTCTTCGCCGGCAAACAGGTAGCGCCCTGAGGTGGGCCGGTCGAGGCAGCCAAGGATGTTCATCAAGGTGGATTTGCCCGAGCCCGACGCGCCGACAATGGCGACGAATTCACCAGCTTGAATCGACAGGCTGACGCCTTTGAGCACGTGAACTTCGGGCGTGTCGATACCGCCGTAGACCTTGCGGATGTCTTGCAGCTCGATCAGGGGAGTGCGCATTTAGCCTCCGTTGCCGGTGGCCGGGCCGATCAGCAAGTGATCGCCCTCGTTTAGCCCTTCGAGCACTTGCACGCGCAGGCGATCACTGATGCCGGTACGAATGTCGCGGTGTTCGATCTTGCCGTTTTTGCTCACCACGTTTGCGCTTTGCCGATTGCCCTCGGTGCTGCCTTGAAGCGCGACAATCGGGGCCAGCAACACGTCTTTGGCTTGATCAGCAACGAAGAACACTTGCGTGGTCATTTCTGCCATCAACGCCTGGTCGCTGTTGTCGACATCCAGCAGCACGGTGTACAGCACCACTCGCGCGCTGCCGCTTTTGCCCGAACTGGCCGGGCTGCCGCCGCCCTGGCTGACTTCATTCAGCGGTTTGGGCGGGACCGGCAGAATCTGCCGCACGGTGCTGTTCCAGCGCCGATTACCGCCACTCAAGGTGGTGAAGTAAGCCGGCATGCCCGCTTTGACGTGGCCGATATCGGCCTCAGAGACTTCGGCCCATACGGTCATCGGTGAGAGTTTGGCGATGCGCAGGATCAACGGGGTTTGCTGTTGTGCATTGAGGGTCTGGCCTTCGCGCGCATCAAGGGCGACCACGGTCCCCGCCATGGGCGCGTAGATGCGCGTGTAACCCAGCTCGGCTTCATCGCTGCGCAGGCTGGCCTGGGCTTGGCGGATTTGCGCCTGGAACATGTCAATTCGGGCCTGGGTGGTTCGCACTTCAGCCTGTGCTGACTGAATGTCTTCTTCGCGGGTAGCGCCGCCTTTTGCGAGGTTTTGCTGGCGCTGGTATTTCTGTTTGGCCAGGTCGTGCAAAGCGCGTTGTTCCTGGAGCTGGGCCGTGAGGTTTTCAACGGCATAGCGGCTGGCGTCGAGCTTGGCTTTTTGAGTGGACGGGTCAATTTCGACCAGCAATTGGCCTTCTTTAACCTCGTCACCGACCTCAACGTGAATCGTCCTGATTTGCCCGGAAGCCTGCGCGCCCACGTCTACATATTGTCGGGGTTGCAGTGTGCCCAGCGCCGTCACGCTGCTTTCAATGTCGCCGCGGGTAATGGGCACGGTGTCATAAGCGTCGCGGCCAGTGGTCAAAAAGGGCCATGCCGCCAATGCGACAACCAGCATTAAAAACAGGGCAACAAAGAGCGCACGGCGGGTCTGTCGAGGGCGTTTCATTCAGGGTTCCGGCCAATGGGGATCGGCCCGTCTTCGTTGCACTGGCACAAAAAGCCCGGGGCAATCGCTGTCGAGCAATCGACAAACACGGGGAGCTGTTGAGTAAACGAAGGATTTAGCTAGATATTTAGGCGTTTAATCCTGTGTCTGTGACTAAATATTTCGAGGCTGTTTTTTCAACAGGCCTTAAATCTATATGAGAATTACTATAAATTACGGCCGCAAAAGTGCCATCATCATGCCGCTTACTCATTCGGTCTGTTTCTGCGCTCATGGAATGTTGCCGCGCTGCTGCGGCCGGGAGTCCTGTTGGAAAACTACTATCGCGAACTGGTGAGCTTTTTGAGTGCCAGATTGGGCAACGCTCAAGCGGCAGAAGATGTGGTGCATGACGCTTATGTACGGGTGCTGGAGCGCACCAGCGATGAGCCGATTGAACAGCCACGGGCGTTTTTGTATCGCACCGCGCTTAATCTGGTGATCGACGGTCACCGCCGCAGCGCCTTGCGCCAGTCTGAACCGCTGGAGGTGCTGGACAGCGAAGAGCGTTTTTTCAGCCCGTCGCCACAGCTGCTGATGGACCAGAATCAGCGCCTGCAACAGATCCAGCAGGCGCTCTCGGAATTGCCGGCGGCGTGCCGTGAGAGCTTTTTGCTACGCAAGCTGGAAGGCTTGTCCCACGTTGAGATCGCCGAACGCCTGGGCGTGTCGCGCAGCGTGGTCGAGAAGCACATCGTAAATGCCATGAAGCATTGCCGGATTCGAATTCGGCAGTGGGACAAGTCTTAAATTTTTTTTCCGTGTCCTCGTCCCTACTCAACAGACGACCTGCTGATCTGTCACAGAACAGTCGGGTTACGGGTTTTTTAATCCCTCTGTTGAGGGGCAATCCAGAGGACACTGGAAATGACACAGGCAATCGCTTCGGCCGTCGTTCATGATCTGATCGGCATCGGTTTCGGGCCTTCCAATCTGGCCCTGGCCATCGCCCTGGAAGAGAGCGGGCAGGTGCACGGTCCCTTGGATGTGCTGTTTTTAGACAAGCAGGCGGACTACCGCTGGCACGGCAATACGTTAGTGACCCAGAGTGAGTTGCAGATTTCCTTCCTCAAGGATCTGGTGACGCTGCGCAATCCCACCAGCCCTTATTCGTTCGTCAATTACCTTAAAGCCCACGATCGTCTGGTTGATTTCATCAACCTTGGGACCTTCTATCCTTGCCGGATGGAGTTCAACGACTACTTGCGTTGGGTGGCTTCACACTTTGAAGCGCAAAGCCGGTATGGCGAAGAAGTGCTGGCCATCGAGCCGGTGCTGCACCAGCAGCAGGTTGAGGCGCTGCGGGTTATCTCCCGCGATAGCCAGGGCCAGCACCATGTGCGCACGACGCGTTCAGTGGTTGTCAGCGCCGGGGGCACGCCGCGCATTCCGGCCGCCTTCAAGGCGTTGAAAGACGATGCGCGGGTGTTTCATCACTCGCAGTACCTTGAGCGCATGAGCCGTCAGCCCTGCGTTAATGGCCAGCCGATGCGCATTGCAATCATTGGGGGCGGGCAGAGTGCTGCCGAAGCGTTTATCGACCTGAACGACAGCTACCCGTCGGCGCAGGTGGATTGGGTGTTACGCGGTTCGGCGTTGAAACCGGCGGACGACAGCCCGTTCGTCAACGAAGTGTTTTCGCCGGAGTTCACCGATCTGGTGTACCAGCAGGGCACTGCTGAGCGCGAGCGGTTGATCACTGAATATCAGAGCACCAACTATTCGGTGGTGGACATCGACTTGATCGAGCGCATCTACGGCATTTTTTATCGTCAGAAAGTGTCCGGTATTGCCCGCCATGTGTTCCACAGCCTGACCAGCATTGAAAGTGCAACCTCAGACGAGCAGGGCGTCAAGCTGGTCTTGCGCAACAGCGCCAGCGGTGATGTCAGCGAGCAGCACTACGATGCAGTGATTCTGGCCACCGGCTATGAGCGGCAAATGCACCGTCACCTGCTGGCGCCGCTGGCGCAATACCTGGGTGATTTTGAGGTGGATCGCGACTACCGGATCGTCACGGACAAGCGCTGCAAGGCCGGGATCTATATGCAGGGTTTTTGCCAGGCCAGCCATGGTTTGAGTGACACCTTGCTGTCGGTATTGCCGATACGCGCGCAAGAAATCTGCGCTTCGTTGTACGCCCATGACCAACATCACAAGCAGGGCAGCCTGACGGATGAGCGGGTGTTGGCGGCGGCGATATAACCATGTAGTCGTTGACTCGCAGCGCGAGGCTACGTCCGATGGCGCAGCGATCGTGAATCCCGAACCTGTGTCTTTACTGAAAGACTGCGGTTACCTGATTTACGACTGCTATGCAGCCGGACGTAGCCTCGCGGTGCTCGTCAACGACTACGCAGAGATGTAGGTACGCGCAAACTGAACCCTTCCTGAAGATACATCTGATTCATAAAACGCAAGCTTTCCTGCGGTTTACTCAGCGAAATGCCGGGAGTAAGCTTTCCACGTTTTCATCAAGAGCGCAGATCCTAAGTGGGTAACAGTTCGAGTGACAGTAGTCGGCCGGTTTTGAAGACCGGCACATTCTCGGCAAGCTAACGCGCAGATTCCCCTGTCGTCGCTTGCTGACCAGCGAGCAGCGGCATCCTGAACGGGGTTGTGACCCCGAACCCGAAGCCCTCTCCCAGACACTGAAACGTGTTGCGCAGTGCAACACGACGTTCGCGCGTGCCTTCGGCACGGGGCGCACGTTCGGCTGTGCCTTCTTCAAGGCTGCGTTGACCGTTAGGGGAAGCACCATGAAGCACTTTTTTACGCCCGTTCGCCGTCGCCAGCACCGTCCAGCCTTACCTGGTTGCGTGTACGCCAATAATTGACGGCGGGCATCAGGCCCGCTGACCGAGACTAAAAAATGAATGACGGTTCGAGTTTAAGGCTGCCTGGGTAATCACGCTGAACAGGGTGACTACGCAGGCAGCGCAGGAGTAGCACCATGAAACACACCCTGAAAGAGTTCTTCGCAGGCTTTCTACGCACTCGCCACATTGGACGGCACTTTCGCCGTCTGGCCTTGCTCGACAGCCTGACCAACACCACGGTCAGCCGTGAAGTACCACCTACCCTGGCGCAAACCCTGGTGGCTTCGGCCAACACCGAAAGCGCGGCGTTGATCGACAAGCTCGGCACCCATACCGATGGCTTGAGTGAAGCTGAAGCGCAGACACTGCGTGACCGCCACGGCCTCAACGAGATTGAACACGAGCAGCCCCTCAGCCGCTGGGTGCACCTGTGGCACTGCTACAAAAACCCGTTCAACTTGCTGTTGACCTTGCTCGCGGCGGTCTCGCTGGCCACCGATGACATCCAGGCGGCAGTAGTGATCAGCACCATGGTGGTGCTGTCGACCCTTCTGCGTTTTTGGCAAGAAGCCCGTTCGAACAAAGCAGCCGACGCCCTCAAGGCGATGGTGAGCAACACCGCCACGGTCATGCGCCGGGACTTCAGCGCAGAAGCGTCACCGATGTTTGGCAAGTTCTATGGTGCAGCCCAGCTAATTAAAGGTGCGCAACGCATTGAGTTGCCGATCAAACAATTGGTTCCGGGTGACCTGATCGTGTTGTCGGCAGGGGACATGATCCCGGCCGATTGCCGGGTATTGAGCGCCAAGGATTTGTTTGTCAGCCAAGCGGCCATGACCGGTGAGTCGATGCCGGTGGAGAAGTTTGCGCATCACTCTGACAGCCAGACTATCAACCCGCTGGAGCTGGAAAATATTTTGTTCATGGGCACCAACGTGGTGTCCGGCGCCGCCTCCGCTGTGGTCCTGACCACTGGTAATAACACTTACTTTGGTGCGCTGGCCCAGCGTGTCGGGGCCACCGACCGTGGGCCGACTTCGTTCCAGACCGGGGTTAACAAGGTCAGCTGGTTGTTGATCCGCTTTATGTTTGTGATGGCGCCGCTGGTGCTGTTCATCAATGGTTTTACCAAAGGTGACTGGACTGAAGCGTTGCTGTTCGCGCTGTCGGTGGCGGTGGGCCTGACCCCTGAAATGCTGCCGATGATTGTGACCTCGACCCTGGCCAAGGGCGCGGTGTTTCTGTCGCGCAAAAAAGTCATCGTCAAACGTCTGGACGCTATCCAGAACTTTGGCGCGATGGACGTGCTGTGCACTGACAAAACCGGGACCCTGACCCAGGACAAAATCTTCCTGGCGCGCCATGTGGATGTGTGGGGTGAAGAGTCCGACGACGTGCTGGAAATGGCCTACCTGAACAGCTACTACCAGACCGGCCTGAAAAACCTGCTGGACGTGGCGGTGCTGGAGCATGTGGAAGTACACCGCGAATTGAACGTGGGCACGGCGTTCAACAAGGTTGACGAGATTCCGTTCGACTTCACCCGCCGTCGCATGTCGGTGGTAGTCGCCGAGCAGGATCAGCCGCACCAGTTGATCTGCAAAGGCGCGGTCGAAGAAGTGCTGTCGGTGTGCAAGACCGTTCGCCACGGCGATCAGGAGGAAGCCCTCAGCGACGAGCTGCTGGCGCGTATTCGCCAGGTAACGGCGGCCTTCAATGAGGAAGGTTTGCGTGTGGTCGCGGTGGCTGCGCGTTCGATGGCTGCGGGCCGTGACACCTACAGCCTGGCAGATGAGCAGGAACTGACGCTGATCGGTTATGTTGCGTTCTTGGACCCGCCCAAAGAAAGCACCGCGCCTGCGCTCAAAGCGCTGGCCGAGCATGGCGTGGCAGTCAAAGTGCTGACCGGTGACAACGAACTGGTGACGGCCAAAATTTGCCGTGAAGTGGGTCTTGAGCAACAAGGCTTGCTGATGGGCAATGACATTGAGCGCATGACTGACGCCGAGCTGGCGGTTGCGGTCGAGACCACCAACGTATTTGCCAAGCTGACACCCACTCACAAGGAACGCATTGTGCGTTTGCTCAAGGCTAACGGCCATGTGGTGGGCTTTATGGGAGACGGGATCAACGACGCCCCGGCCCTGCGCACTGCTGACATCGGGATTTCAGTGGACAGCGCGGTAGACATCGCCAAGGAAGCGGCCGACATCATTCTGTTGGAAAAAAGCCTGATGGTGCTGGAGGAGGGCGTGCTGGAAGGCCGTCGCACCTTCGCCAACATGCTCAAGTACATCAAAATGACCGCCAGCTCGAACTTCGGTAACGTGTTCTCGGTGTTGGTCGCCAGTGCGTTCATTCCGTTTCTGCCGATGTTGCCGATGCACCTGCTGGTACAAAACCTGCTGTACGACGTGTCCCAGATCGCGATTCCATTTGATAACGTCGATGACGAAATGCTGAAAAAACCACAACGCTGGCAGCCAGCGGATGTCGGACGTTTCATGCTGTTCTTCGGGCCCATCAGCTCGGTGTTTGACGTGCTGACCTTCGCCCTGATGTGGTACGTGTTCAAGGCCAATACTCCTGAACATCAAACCCTGTTCCAGTCGGGCTGGTTCGTGGTCGGGCTGCTGACGCAAACCCTGATTGTGCACATGATCCGTACACCGAAAATTCCGTTCCTGCAAAGCCGTGCAGCGACGCCGTTGATGGTGATGACCGGGGTGATCATGGCCATCGGTATTTTCCTGCCGATGGGGCCGCTGGCCAGCTACTTCAAACTTGAGGCGCTGCCACCGCTGTACTTCATTTTCCTGCCGGTGATTTTGCTGGCGTACATGGCGCTGACCCAAGCGGTTAAGGGCTTTTACATCCGTAAGTTTGGCTGGCAATAAGGGCTTTCAAAGCGTGGGCTGCGGTCATGTAACGATCGCAGCCCATGCCCCTTGGAGGCATTTAATATCGGGCGCGCCCCATCATTTAAGAAATTTCCTACATCCTGTGTGGTACTTTCCCTTCTCGTAAGTTGCACCCGAATGGCGATTATTCGCGGCTTGATTTCAATCGGGTATCGCGATGTTGCGTTCAAGTAGCGGTGAGGACGCACGGGAGGTTTGTAGGAAATATCCTATACTTTCCCTTGTATTCATAAGCATGTTAATCATGAGGAAGTTACGGAGTTATCTATTCAAAAAAATAGATAAAGCCGCCCACGTCCTGTTATTGGCAGTTTTTGGCAGGGGTTCAAATGTATAAAGTCTTGATTGCCGATGATCACTCCTTGATTCGCACGGCTGTGCGACTCCTGTTGGAGAATCAGGGTTACACCGTCGTGGCCGAAGCGACTAACGGAATTGATACGGTGCAGTTGGCGCGCCAGCATGCGGTCGATCTGGTGGTCCTGGACATCACCATGCCGGGTCTGGACGGTCTGGAGGTGATCAGCCGGATCAAGGCCTCAGGGCTGAGCTGCCGGATTTTGGTGCTGACCTCCCAAGCGGCGTTGTTTTATTCGCAGCGATGCATGAAGGCCGGTGCAGCAGGGTTCGTGACAAAAAACCAGGAGCTCAGCGAGTTGCAACGGGCGGTCAGAACGATCATGGACGGTTATACGTTTTTCCCTAACTTGGCGATCAGTTCGGTTCGAAACAGTGATGCAACATTGACGGACATCGAATTGATTGAAAGTTTATCAGCCCGCGAATTAACTATTTTGCAGCAACTTGCTCGAGGTATCAGTAATAAACAAATTGCACTGGATATGACCCTGAGCAGCAAGACAATCAGTACCTATAAGGCACGGTTAATTGAAAAGTTAAACATGAAGTCAGTTGTTTATCTGGCAGAGTTTGCCAAACGTAATGGCTTGATTTAAATGAAGCTTTTTGTGCGGCACGGGCTGTTGATCGTGTCGCTGGTTCTGGGATGGCCTTACGCACTGGCGCAGCCGACGGTGCAGTCGTTGCAGTTGTTGGGCCGCTCAAATGTTGAAGCCTACAGCGTGGTGCTTGAGGCGCCCGACTGGCAATGGCTTAAACAGCACGACACCTTGCGGCTGGGCATTTCGGCACCGGATTACGCACCCTTTGACATGACCGGTAATGACCAGGACTTTGAAGGGCTGACGGCGGATTACATGCAGCTACTGTCCGAGTTGTTGCACGTTAATGTTGACGTTAAACGGTATGCCTCAAGGGCGCTGGCGATAAACGCGCTCAAGCGCGGCGAGCTGGACTTGCTGAGCAGCGCCAACGGCTTTGAAGCGCAAGATCGCGCACTGGTGCTGAGCCAGGCCTATGCCGACGACTCGCCCACACTGGTAACGCGCAGCGCTAACCAACCGGTGATGCCGACTGATCTGGCAGGCAAGCGCTTGGCCATGCTAGATCACTATTTGCCGCCGCAAGAAGTCCGGGCGTTTTACCCCAAGGCCGAGTTGCAGCTTTATCCCTCAACACTGAGTGCTATTGGCGCTGTGGCGTTTGGTCAGGCTGATGCTTACCTGGGGGACTTCATCAGCGCCAATTACCTGATCAATAAAAACTACCTCAACAATGTGCAATTGGCCGACTTCTCGCGCATCGATGTCAGCCCTTTTGCGTTTGCGCTGGCGCGCGATAACGCCCGGTTGCTGCGCATAGTCAATGCGGGGCTGGCGGCGATCCCGGCCAGTGAGCGGATGACGATTCTGCGCCGCTGGAGTTCGGAAGGGCCGCAAGTGAGTAGCCATTCGCGGCTGAACCTGACCGCCAGTGAACAGCGTTGGCTAGATGCGCATCCGCGTCTGCGGGTGGCGATCAATGATCAATACTTGCCGCTGTCGTTTATTGACGAGCAGGGTGTGTTTAAAGGCGTCAGCGCCGATGTGCTGTTTAATATCAGCGCGCGCACCGGCATTGAGTTCGAGGTGGTTAAAGGCCACTCGGTGCAGGACCTGATCAGTCTCGTCAGCAGCGGCAAAGCCGATGTTATCGGCGCCTTCACCCCTAGCGTCTATCGCGAAGCGCAGTTGCTGTTTACCCGGCCTTATCTGACCACGCCGTTTGTGCTGGTGACCTCTACCCGACTTGAGAGCCCTGACACGCTGGATGAGATGGCGGGGCAACGCCTGGTACTGGTGCGAGGCAATGTGTTGCGCGAGTTTGTATTGCGGCACTACCCCCGCATCCAATTGCTGGAGGCAGACAACGCTGCCGATGCCATGGCGATGGTGGTTGCAGGCAAGGCGGATGGCGCCATCAACGCGTTGATCAGTGCGCGCTACATGATTTCGCGGCGTTTTAACGGGCAGTTGCACATCACCAGTACGGTGGGCACTCAGCCTGCACAGATCGGTTTTGCCACCGCGCGCGATGCACCTGAACTGCATGGAGTTCTGGACAAGGCGTTGCTGAGTATTTCTCCTGAAGACATGAGCGTGCTGACCAATCGCTGGCGCGATGACTCGCCGGAAGGCGAAAGCTATTGGTTGCGCAATCGGGCTGCGATTCTCCAGGGTTTTGCCATTGCGGCAGTGCTGTTGTTGCTCGCGTTTGGCTGGATTGCCTATTTGCGTCGCAGTGTCGCCAGGCGCCAGCAGTTGCTGGAGCAAGTGCAAATTGCCAAACAACAGGCCGATGAGGCGAATCGCGCCAAAACCACGTTTTTAGCCACCATGAGCCATGAAATCCGCACGCCCATGAATGCGGTGATCGGCATGCTTGAGCTGGCGATGAAAAAAGCCGATCAGGGCGTGATGGACCGACTGGCCATTGAAGTGGCGTCGGGGGCTGCTCGCGAATTGCTGGAGTTGATCGGCGATATTCTGGACATCGCCCGCATTGAGTCCGGGCATCTGTCATTGAGCCCCAAGCGCGCCAATGTGCAGGCGTTGGTGATGTCGGTCGTGCGTATGTTTGATGGTTTGGCACGGCAGAAACATCTGAGCCTGGTGTATGAACCCGCTACATCGGCGGCGGATATCGACGTGTTGATCGACCCAATGCGCTTTAAACAGATTGTTTCCAATGTGCTGAGCAATGCCATCAAGTTTACCGAGCAGGGTGAAGTCCGCCTGACGTTGACCTTGCAGCCTCACCCTGACGGGTCGCAGGTAGCGATTGGTATACGGGTTGATGACACCGGAGCAGGCATTGGCGAGGAGGATCTGCGTCGACTGTTTAGCCCGTTTGTTCAGGCCAGCAACAATCATCAATCGGCGCGCAGTGGCTCAGGGCTGGGGCTGGTGATTTGCCGCACGCTCTGCGAAATGATGGGCGGGACGATTCAGATGAGCAGTGAGCCGGGCAAAGGCACCCACGTTGATATCAGCCTCAGCGTGCCGCGCCTTGAACCCGATGCCGGGCAGGCCGATGACGAGGTAGAAGGGCTGGCCTCGCCGGGCTCGATGAGCATTCTGGTGGTGGACGACTACCCGGCCAACCGGATGCTGCTGGCTCAACAATTGAGTTACCTGGGACACCGCGTTATTGATGCCGAGAACGGTGCTCAAGGCCTGGCGGCGTGGCGCGCGGGCAGGTTTGACGTGGTTATTACCGATTGCAACATGCCGGTCATGAATGGCTACGATTTGGCCCGCGCCATACGCAGCGATGAGGCCGGTCGGGCGCTTGAGCCATGCCTTGTTTTGGGCCTGACGGCCAATGCCCAGCCCGAAGAAATTGAACGTTGTCGGCAAGCCGGTATGGATCAATGTCTGTTCAAGCCCATCAGCCTGCAGGACTTGAGTCTGGGCCTGGCCGCCGGAACTCCTGGCCTTGAAAGCGTGTCTTACGCCGAACCTCTTGCCGAGGGCAGCGATGAAATTGACTTGGCCTACCTCCAACAATTGGCTCAGTGCGATGACGCGCTGGTGCATCAGTTGCTGACGGATATGGCCGTCAGCACCGATGAGGATCTTGCGCAGTTGATGCAGCTTTTTGTCAGCGATGATTTTGAAGGGCTGGCTGCGCTGGCGCACAAGATCAAAGGCGGCGTTGCCCTGGTCCAGGCCAAAGGCTTGATGCGTTGTTGCGAGCAACTTGAGGCCGCGTGCGCATTGGGCGATCCGCCGTTAATCCTTCCGTGTGTGGATGCGTTGCATGCAGAGATGGAGCGCTTTGCCCAGGCACTGGAGGAGCATATGCAGCATCAGGGAACGCAGTGATCCGCAGACAAGCGGTGCTTTGAAAAACAGGGCACGCCACCTATTAATCGTTGAAACGGGCTGTTTTGTTTAAACATTCAACGCAACGACGTGTGACGACGGTTAAAGCACTATGCCGAATAAGTCTTTACGAATATTGATCGCTGACTCCGATACCGAGCAGGCGTTAAAAATAGACAGGGCGCTCAATCTGGCGGGATACCACCGGGTCGCCCCTCTGCGCGCAGTTGATGCGCTAAAAGGGCTTCGCGACGCCAAACCTGGTGAGTTCGACTTGCTTTTGATCAGCCAGAAGATGGCCGGTGGTCCGGCTGTCGATGCAGCGCAATACCATCGCGATAACGCGCAGTTTCGGCATATCCGCATTTATCAGGATGCCGACGCGCTGGCCGCGAATATTGTTGAACTGATGCAGAGCATTGACCCGCCAAAGCGCCCTTGAGACGAATACTTGTTTGCGTCACTGCTGGCACGCTAAGGTCGCAGGCTATCAAAATAAAATCAGACCTTGGGGAAGATGCGCGATGTCGCAAGTGGTAATCGTACAAGCAAACTATACGGACCCGGTTCACGCTCAAGCACTGCGAGACGTTTTGAACCACTACGCGCAGGACCCGATGGGTGGCGGCGAGGCGTTATCAGCCCAGGTGCTGGAACAACTGCCGGGCGAGTTGGCCAAGCGTGCACATGCATTCAGCGTGCTGGCTTTTGTGGATGGCCAGGCCGCCGGGCTGGTTAACTGTTTTGAAGGTTTTTCGACGTTTGCCGGGAAGCCGCTGGTCAACGTGCACGACGTGTCAGTGGTCGATACCTACCGTGGCTTGGGCCTGAGCCAAAAAATGCTGGACAAGGTCGAGGCCATTGCGCGGGAGCGCGGCTGCTGCAAAATCACCCTCGAAGTTCTCGAGGGCAACCCTGTGGCTCAGGGTTCTTACCGCAAATTCGGGTTTAGCGCAGGGCAACTGGACCCGGCCCACGGGCGTATGCTGTTTTGGAACAAGCCCCTGTAACAGCGCGATGCTGTTCTTTTGAGCGATATTTTGCGCCTGTGGGAGCGGGCTTGCTCGCGATGGTCTTCAGAGCACCTGATTTACTCAGTTAATACGCGTCATTGTTAACGACCATCGCGAGCAAGCCCGCTCCCACTTTGAGTAGCATCTATTAATTGACCGCGCTTTGCACCGGCGCCGCTTTGGGCTTGATCAGGCTGAAATCAATCAGGGCTTTTTGCGGGCGAGAGTAGGGGTCGCCTATCAATTGCGGGCGCACGACAAACTCGTCGCTGACCAGGCTCTTCTTGTCATCCAGCTCTTTAGCGCTTAACCCGGCAAGATCCGCCCAGGTGTGGATGAACTGTGAGCTGCTGTAAGGGCGGTCCAGATCACCGGCGAAATCCCAGGTGTGGTCTTCACGCCATTTGGGTGAGGCCCAGGCCAAAAAGGGGATGGTGTACATCGGCGCGGTTGGCTTGGCCTCGTTGCGTCCCAACGTGTCGTGGCCCACAGAGTCGAACACGTCTTCACCGTGGTCGGACAAATACAGCAGAAAGCCGTTCGGGTCAGTTTTTGCGAAGTCCTTGATCAGGCTCGACACCACGAAGTCGTTATACAGCACCGCGTTGTCGTAACTGTTGTAGGTGGGGATCTGGTCATCACTCAACCCGGCAGGCGCGCCGGTACGATCGGTGAATTTGTCGAAGGTCGGCGGGTAGCGGTACTGATAACTCATGTGAGTGCCGAGCAAGTGAATCACGATGAGTTTGCGCGGTGCGCTGTCGGCCAGGATCTTGTTAAAGGGCTCCAGGACATCGCCGTCATATTGGCGGGCATTCTGGTTGCGGTTGTTATTGAGGTAGACCTGTTGGTCAGCCTGCTCGGAGAAGGTGGTGAGCATGGTGTTGCGTTTGGTCATGGTCTGCTGGTTGGTGATCCAGAAGGTTTTGTAACCCGCTTGTTTCATCACGCTGACTAGCGACGGGGTGCTGAGGTACAAGTCCGGGTTTTCTTCGTCGGCGAAGGTCAGCACTTGTTGCAGGGCTTCGATGGTGTAAGGGCGTGGCGTGACGACGTTGTCAAAGATCGCCAGCTGGTCGCGCAATTTGTCCAGGTTGGGCGTGGTTTCGCGCGGGTAACCATACAGGCTCATGCGCTGGCGGTTGGTGGACTCACCGATGACCAGTACCAGGGTTGTCGGTTGGCCTGCTTCTTCGTCTGTGAGGTTGGTGAGCGGCGGGATTTTGCTGGCGCTGGCGAGCATGCCTTGCATGCTGTCCAGTTGTTGCAGATAACGACGATAGGCGACCACCATTTGCCACGGCACGGCGGGTTCTACGCGGCTTTCAAAGCTTTCAAGGGCTGAGGCGAAGGTGTCGTGTTTAAGGGTCTGTTTGATCAGCGGGTAGCCGACCACTGCAAGCACGATTGCCAGGGCTGCGGCCCAGGCTTGGGCGCGGGGCAGGTACACCGGGCGCAGGCGTGTCCAGAGGAAAACCGCGAACGCGGTATGTGCCAGGAAGGCGAGCACCATCCACCAGGCAAAGTATTGCGTCATGTACTCGCCGGCTTCAGAGGTGTTCGACTCGAACATGATGAAGATGACGCTTTGCGAGAACTCTTGCTGGTAGATAAAGAAATAGCCCAGGCTGGCCATGGAACAGGCCCACAGCACCACGCCGATCACCGCTGCCATGATCCGGGTGCGGGCGGGGAATATCAGCATCGGCGCCAGCCATACAGCGCTCATCACGAATGCTTGGCGAAAGCCTGAAAAGCCCGAAGTGCCGGTGAGCTGTATCAGCAGTTGAGTGATACCGGAAAAGTACCAGAAGAATAGAAACAACCAGCCCAAACCAGCCCAATCGAACCCGTTCGCAGATGCCTTACTGCGTTTAAACAACCCCATACAACACTCCAGCGCAATACAGCTTGAATGGTTGACGCCGGACGACCCGGTACAACGCGTGTGGGCTGTCTGAAAATAAAACAGCCAAAAAGTGATCAATTGTCACAAAAGTCATGTGAAAACTTTGTGCGGGAGATGAAACTTCGAGGGGTGATGGTCGTGGGAGCGAGCTTGTCTCGCGATCTTTTGATCTTTTAAAAGATCGCGAGACGAGCTCGCTCCTACAGGCTGGGGAGGGGTTTTTAGTGTTTTTTTACGCAGATCGCCGTTCATCCGTCCGCTGAGTGGATTCAATCGGGAATCTGCCCCGCTGCTTGTGCGAAACTATGCGCCATGCGATAGGACTAATCCTTAGCCGAGCACCTTAAGCATTGCTGAACTAAGGTGCTGTACACCTATTTATTTGCCGTTGGGAGCAACAGTACATGCAGTTGGGAATTATTGGATTGGGCCGTATGGGCGGGAACATCGCACGGCGTCTGATGCTCAATGGGCATACCACCGTGGTTTTTGACCGCAATACCGATTTCGTCAGTGCTCTGGAACAGGACGGCGCTACCGGCGTTGCTGACCTGCCTGCGCTGGTGGCTGGCCTGGCCAAGCCTCGCGCTGTGTGGGTCATGCTGCCGTCTGGCGCACCGACCGAAGACACGATCGATACCCTGAGCCAACTGCTCGACGCCGATGACATCATCATCGATGGCGGTAACACCTTCTATAAAGACGATATTCGTCGCTCCAAAGCGCTGGCTGAAAAAGGCATTCGTTATGTCGACGTCGGTACTTCGGGCGGCGTCTGGGGCCTGGAACGCGGTTACTGCATGATGATCGGCGGTGACACGCAAGTGGTTAAACACCTGGACCCGCTGTTTGCTGCGCTGGCCCCGGGCCTGGGCGATATTCCACGGACCAAGGATCGTGTGTCTGATGACGATCGCGCCGAGCGCGGTTACATCCACGCAGGCCCGGCGGGTGCAGGGCACTTCGTCAAAATGGTGCACAACGGTATCGAGTACGGCTTGATGCAGGCGTATGCCGAAGGCTTCAACCTGATGAAGATGAAAGGCGGTGAAAACCTGCCTGAAGACCAGCGTTTTGACCTGAACCTGGGCGATATCGCTGAAGTGTGGCGTCGTGGCAGTGTGGTGTCGTCCTGGTTGCTGGACTTGACCGCCGACGCACTGGCCGTTGACGCACCGCTGGACGGTTACTCGGGCGCCGTGGCTGACAGCGGTGAAGGCCGCTGGACTATCGAAGCTGCCATGGAGCAGTCGACGCCGGTGCCTGTTCTGTCCAACGCCCTGTTTGCCCGTTATAGCTCGCGCCAGCAAAGCCTGTATGGCGACAAATTGTTGTCGGCCATGCGCTTTGGTTTCGGCGGCCATGTGGAGACGCCTAAAAAATGACCGAACCGTCCAGCAAATCCAACGTTAAACCTGCGCCTCCTACCACTCTGTTTCTGTTTGGGGCCCATGGTGATCTGGTAAAGCGCTTGTTAATGCCGGCGCTGTACAACTTGACTCGGGACGGTTTGCTGGACGATGGCTTGCGCATTGTGGGCGTTGACCACAATGCGATCAGTGATGAGGGCTTTGCCAAGAAGCTGGAGGACTTCATTCGCACGGAGGCCGCCAGCAAGGTCAACCATCCTGATGGTCAGGGCCTGAATGCTGACTTGTGGGCCCGCTTGGCGAAAAACATCAGTTATGTGCAGGGCGATTTCCTTGACGACAGCACCTACGCGGCGCTGGAGCAGAAGATTTTCGCCAGTGGCACGGGCAATGCGGTGTTTTACCTGGCCACTGCCCCGCGCTTTTTCAGCGAAGTGGTGCAGCGGCTGGGTGCCAGCGGGCTGCTTAAAGAAACCCCGGAGGCTTTTCGCCGGGTAGTGATTGAAAAACCTTTTGGCTCGGATGTCGACACGGCGCAAGCCTTGAACGCTTGCCTGTTGAGTGTCATGAGCGAGAAGCAGATCTACCGGATTGACCATTATCTGGGCAAGGAAACGGTCCAGAACATTTTGGTCAGCCGCTTTTCCAACGGGCTTTTTGAGTCGTTCTGGAACAACCATTACATCGACCACGTGCAGATCACGGCCGCTGAAACGGTCGGGGTCGAGACCCGTGGCAGCTTTTACGAAAACACCGGTGCCTTGCGCGACATGTTGCCTAACCATCTGTTCCAGTTGTTGGCCATGGTGGCGATGGAGCCACCGGCGGCGTTTGGCGCGGATGCGGTGCGCGGCGAAAAGGCCAAAGTGATTGGCGCGATTCGGCCGTGGTCGATTGAAGATGCGCGCAAAAACTCGGTGCGTGGTCAATACACGGCGGGCGAGTCGGGTGGTAAGCCTGTGCCCGGTTATCGTGAAGAAAACAACGTGGCCGCAGACAGCTCGACGGAGACCTTTGTCGCCCTCAAAGTGATGATCGACAACTGGCGTTGGGTGGGTGTGCCGTTTTACCTGCGCACCGGTAAACGCATGAGCGCGCGTGACACCGAAATTGCGATCTGCTTTAAACCCGCGCCTTACGCACAGTTTCGCGATACCGAAGTGGAACGCTTGAAGCCCAACTATCTGCGTATCCGCATCCAGCCCAATGAAGGCATGTGGTTTGACTTGCAGGCCAAGCGTCCTGGTCCGGGTCTGAACATGGCCAATATTGAGCTGGGTTTTGCCTACAAGGACTTCTTTGAGGTGCAGCCGTCTACTGGCTACGAGACCTTGATTTATGACTGCCTGACCGGCGATCAAACCTTGTTTCAGCGGGCCGACAACATCGAAAACGGCTGGCGCGGCGTGCAGCCTTTTCTCGATGCGTGGCGTGAGCAGGCGGATGTGCACTTCTATAAAGCCGGTGAAGACGGGCCGCAGGCCGCCAGGGATTTGTTGGCCCGCGATGGCCGCGTATGGCTGGACATCGAATGAGCAAGCCGACGCAAGAGCCGATTCAGTTGGTGCTGTGCGACATGGACGGCACCTTGCTCAGGCCCGATCACAGCATTAGTCCGCGCACGTTGGCGGCGGTAAAAGCGCTGCAGGCTGCGGGCGTGTACTTCACGCTGGCCACTGGGCGGCCGCCGCGAGGCATGCGTGAGCAGATCAAACAACTGGGTATCGAATTGCCCACGGCTGCCTTTAACGGCGGGGTGCTGGTTAACCCTGATGGCAGTTACCTGCAAACGCATCCCGTGCCCTATGAGGCAGTGAAAACGACGTTGAATGTTCTGGCTGACCACGACGTTGAAGTCTGGGTGTTTGCCGATGATCAATGGTTGTTGCGCGACCCCGATGGCCCCATGGTGGCGCAGGAGCAGAATGCGCTGGGCTTTGCTCCGCGGGTGGTCACTGACTTTGGCGACTATTTGCAGCGGGTCGACAAAATTGTCGCGGCCAGTCGTAATGCTCCGTTGCTGGTTGAACTTGAGCATCAGCTCCAAGGTGTATTGGGTGACGAGGCGCTGGCCAGTCGCTCGCAGGCGTTTTATCTTGATGTGACAGCCTTGCATGCCAACAAGGGCGAGGCGCTTGCTACCTTGGCTGCGCGTTTAGGGGTGCCGCTGGAGCGCACCATGGCCTTGGGTGATGGCGGCAATGACCCGGCAATGTTCAAGCGTGCCGGGCTGTCGGTTGCAATGGGCCAGGCAGACGAGGCAATCCGCAAGCAGGCGATGTATGTCACCGCAAGCAACGAGGATGATGGCGTGGCGCAGGCTCTTGAGCATTTTGTCCTGAAGCTTGATGGCTGATCGAAGACGCCACTTTGTCCGGTTTTTGGCGTAATCACGGTCTTTTTCGGGACGCGCTGCTTGTTATAGTCGCTCGCTCATTGACCGGCGACAACGCCCCAAAAAGGATTCAGGTTATGCCCGAGTACCAGGCTTTCAAGGTTGAGTTAAACGACAGCATCGCCCACGTGACGATCAATCGACCTGAAAAGGTCAATGCGATGAATGCGGCATTCTGGACTGAGATCATTGAGATTTTTCAGTGGATCGATGAAACCGATGCCGTGCGAGTGGTGGTGATCAGTGGCGCCGGCAAGCACTTTTCGGCCGGCATTGATTTGATGCTACTGGCGTCGGTGGCCAATGAGCTGGGCAAGGATGTCGGGCGTAACGCTCGCCTGCTACGGCGTAAAATCCTGCAAATGCAGGCCTCGTTCAATGCTGTTGATCAATGTCGCAAGCCTGTTCTGGCCGCTGTCCAGGGTTATTGCCTGGGGGGCGCCATTGATTTGATCGCGGCCTGTGACATGCGCTATGCCGCAGAAGATGCGCAGTTTTCGATCAAAGAAATCGACATGGGCATGGCCGCCGATGTCGGCACTTTGCAACGTTTGCCGCGCATTATCGGTGACGGCATGCTTCGGGAGCTGGCGTATACGGGCCGCATGGTCGACGCTGAAGAAGCGCGCAGTATTGGCCTGGTCAACCGGGTCTACAGTGATCATGAGCGTTTGCTGGAGGGGGTCATGGCCATTGCGCAAGACATCGCTGGCAAATCGCCGATTGCGGTGGGCGGGACCAAGCAAATGATCAGTTACATGCGCGATCACCGTGTCGATGATGGCCTTGAATATGTTGCCACCTGGAACGCGGCCATGTTGCAATCCACGGACTTGCGTTTGGCCATGGCCGCACATATGAGCAAACAAAAGCCTGAATTTCAGGATTGACGCGGTCGCCGCGTCGCACCTCAACTTGACCTGGGATGTTGTGATGACTTCGCGTTGGACTACGGCAGTACTGGACACCGATTTTGCTGGCGGCTTGGCAGTGGCGCGTGGCCCAGAGGGTTTTTTGCTCGACGACAATGGCCCATTGTTTCCACGTGAATGGCTCAAGCGCCAGGACCTGCCGGTTTTGGCTGAGCATGGCATTGGCCATCTGGACGGCGAGCCGGTCTACCTGCTGGAACTGAAGGGCAGTGCTCAGGTTCAGGGCTGCCAGTGGCAGGGTTTGCGCGCGTTTATGCTGCAAGGCGACCACACGCTGTACAAGGTGTTGGGTTACGCCGCGCAAATTGGCACCTGGGCCCGTGAGCACCGTTTTTGTGGCAGTTGCGGACAGGCCATGACGCAGGTGCCGAGGGAACGGGCGATGTATTGTGCGCCGTGTGACTTGCGCAGCTATCCGCGTATTTCGCCGAGCATGATTGTGCTGATTACCCGTGGCGATGAAGTCTTGCTGGCGCGTTCGCCACGGTTTGTGCCGGGTGTTTACAGCACTCTGGCTGGTTTTGCCGAGCCGGGTGAGTCGGCCGAAGACTGCCTGATTCGCGAGGTGCACGAAGAAGTGCAGGTCCAGGTCAAGAATATTCAGTATGTGGGCAGTCAGTGCTGGCCGTTCCCGCACTCGATGATGCTGGGTTTTCATGCGGAGTATGCGGGCGGTGACATCGTGCCCCAGGCCGACGAGATTGAAGATGCACAGTGGTTCAATATTCACCACTTGCCGCCATTGCCGGCGTCGCGCTCGATTGCGCGTTATCTCATCGACCTGTACGTGGCGCGGCGTTTAGGCCATGTCGAACCAGTGTTGCCAGGCTAGGCGCACAGTCAGCCCCAGGACCACGGTGATGAACACCGGGCGAATGAATTTGGCCCCGCCGCTGATTGCGCTGCGGGCGCCAAAGAAGGCGCCGATCATGACCGCAAAGCCCATGGTCAGACCGATGATCCAGTCCACATGCCCGGAGAAGATGAATATTGACAGTGCCGTGATGTTGCTGACGAAGTTCATGCTGCGGGCCACCCCGCTGGCCTTCACCAGGTCGATGGGGTAGAGCAGCATGCTGCTGACGGTCCAGAACGCACCGGTTCCCGGGCCCGCTACGCCATCATAGAAACCCAGGCCAATACCTTGTGGCAGTTGCCATTTCTTTTTGATCGGCGCGTCGTTGTCGATCGGGGTTTTAGGCGTGCCGCCAAACAGTAAGTACAGCCCGCAGCCGAAGACGATCACCGGCAACATTTTGTTGAGCCATTCAGCCGGCATGTAATGGGCGGCGATAGCGCCGATCAGGGCGCCTGTCAGGGTGCCGAAAATAGCCAGCTTCCACTCGCGTGGATGGAACAGTTTGCGCCGATAAAAGGTGAAGCTGGCCGTGGCTGCACCGAATGTCGAGCTAAGTTTGTTGGTCCCCAATACCAGGTGCGGCGGTAGGCCGGCGGTCAGCAGGGCAGGGGTGGTCAGCAAGCCGCCACCGCCCGCAATCGCATCGATAAAACCGGCGACAAACGCAACGGCGGCCAAAATGGCGAGGGTGGTCAAATCTACGCTGAGGCTGAGATCAAAAGGCATGAGGTCGACTTAATTCGGCGGGACGTATGCGCGATGCGCTGAAGGAAGCAGCCATCTTACCCATAACCGCAGGAAGCGGCGACAGGCCTTTTATTACGGGCAAAGGTTGCTCAGGTGAAGGCTGATGAATACGTCTGCGCTATACGTTCGGCTCAGCAGCAGCCGTCACAAGGCTGCTGCTGTTTAACTAGATGGACTGCTGCAAATAGGGGGAGGAGGCCGGTGAGTCAGAGCGGCGGGTGTTCACTGATAACGCGCCAAGCTTGATCAGGCGTGTCCGTGTGACATTGCGGCTCAAGCCCAGCAGTTTGGCGGTATGTACCTGGTTGTGATGGCAAAACTCGTAGGCAGCGCGCAGCAGGCTGTCTTCAACCGTTTCATGCAACGCGCCGGGTTCTTCTTCGAACAGCCTGCGAAACGCGCGTTGCAGCAGGTCTTGGGTGCTGTCTTGCGAATGCGTGTGTGACGGCCCGGGTGTTTCCTGGCGCCTTACGCGTGAAGGTGACAGTCGCAGGTCTTGCACGGAGATGGTCTGGTTGCGGCACAGCAACAAGCTGTGATGCATGACGTTTTCCAGTTCGCGGATGTTGCCCTGCCATGGGTGTTGGGTGAGGGCTTCTTCGGCGCATGGGCTGAGCGTCGACGGGCCGTGTTGCAGACGTTGCCGATAGGTGTGCAGGAAGTGTCTGGCCAGTGGCAGGATATCCCCTGGTCGCTCGCGCAATGGGCGCAGCACCAGGCTCACGACATTCAGGCGGTAGTAGAGGTCTTCGCGAAAATGCCCCGCTTCGATGGCCTGCTCCAGGTTGACGTTGGTGGCGGCCAGTACGCGGACATTAATCGGCGTGCTTTTGCGCGAGCCGAGCCTGACGACTTCCTGCTCTTGCAATACACGCAGCAGTTTCACTTGAATGGGCAGCGGCAAGTCGCCGATTTCATCCAGAAACAAGGTGCCGCCGTCAGCTTCTTCAAACCAGCCCGCTTTGGCGGCCAGTGCGCCGGTGAAGGCGCCTTTTTCGTGACCGAACAATTCGGCTTCAACCAGCGACTCGGCAAATGCGCCGCAGTTGACGGCGACAAAAGGCTGCTGATGGCGGTGGCTGAGTTGATGAATGTGACGGGCTACCAGCTCTTTGCCAGTACCTGTTTCGCCAATGATCAAGACGCTGGCGTCGCTGGGAGCTATTTGTTGCAGATGCGTCAGTAACGCTTTGGACACGGGGTCTTCAAACACTTGGGCTGTGGCCCTTATGGAGGTCGCGAGTGCCGGAGTCGACGGTAATGTTAAAAGCTGCAAGGACAGCTCCTTTTATCGGGGGGCTCTGCCCACAAAAGGAAAGCCGAAGGCGACTTTATAAGGGGATTTTGATATTCCGTAAACTAACGTAATTCCATATTTATATATCCTTATGGCATATCAGACTTGCAAAACACCCTACTTTTAGCGCTTTATAAGGCCATGTATTAGCGTTTGACCGAGTTTGGGAAGGCTCCTACAGGTTTTCTCAGCGCTGCCTCTTTGTTTGGGCTGTTCAATCGGTTATTTCTAAATGCCGCGCTTTTTACGCGGTTTCACTTTTCTGCTATCAAGCACTGCCTGATTCCGGAATGCGCTCAGTGGGTTTGCACAATGAACAAACGACCTCTTTATTTCGATTACGCCGCCACCACGCCTGTGGACGATCGTGTCATTCAGGTGATGGTCGAGTGCCTGGGATTTGAAGGCAATTTTGGGAACCCCGCTTCTGGCTCACATGCTTTCGGCCAGTCTGCCCGGCAGGCGGTAGAGCTCGCCCGTGAGCAGGTCGCGCAGTTGGTCAACGCAAAGCCAGAGCACATCATCTGGACGTCGGGCGCTACCGAGTCCAATAACCTGGCCTTGAAGGGCGTTGCCCAGGCCAGCCGCGAATCGCGCGGGCACATTATTACCAGCCAGATCGAGCACAAGGCGGTACTGGATACCGCGCACTTTTTAGAGGCGTCAGGTTTCGATGTGACGTACCTGGCTCCTGACAGCGACGGGCTGGTCAGTGCTGAAAAAGTCCGTGCTGCGCTGCGTTCGGACACGCTGCTGGTGTCGCTGATGCTGGTCAATAATGAGCTGGGAACGGTGAATGACGTTCCTGCTATCGGGCGACTGGTTCGTGAGCACGGTGCGTTGTTTCATGTTGATGCGGCGCAAGGGGCAGGCAAGGTCGCCATCGACCTGCAAGAGTGGGCGGTGGACTTGATGTCGTTCTCGGGGCACAAGCTCTACGGGCCCAAAGGGATTGGTGCCTTGTATGTCGGGCCACGTGCGCAGGATCGATTACAGGCGCAGATCCACGGTGGTGGTCATGAGTCCGGGCTGCGTTCCGGCACCTTGGCAACCCATCAGATCGCCGGCATGGGCGCAGCTTTTGCCATTGCTCGTGAATCGTTTACCCAGGAGCTTTCGCATATCCAGGGCCTTCGCCAGCGGTTGCTTGAGCAGTTAGCTGATGTGCCGGGTGTGCAGTGTAATGGTTGTCCGATCCAACGAATCCCTCATACCCTGAGCCTGACGTTCGGTGAAGGGCACTTTAATAGTTCGGCACTGAGTGCAGTGCTGGCCTACTCGGCAACCTCGGCGTGCAATTCGGCCAGCAAGGCGCCGTCTCACGTACTGCTTGCTGTGGGCCATGATGCAGACAAGGCGGCGAGAACCATTCGCTTGAGTCTTGGGCGTTTTACCCGCGAGCAGGACATTGATGTTGCGGTAAACGCCATCAAGGCCGCTATTGCAGCGCCTGCCCCTTTTTGGGCGGTTGCCCAGTCTTGATGACTGCTCCATTATCCGCGACGAAGAAACACAACCGTGGCCAGCAGGAGAGAGGATGAGCATTCAGTCGTTGAATCAGGAATCTGTGGTGCAGCGTTTGGCGCGGACTCGCGCCTTGATGAAACAGAACAGCATTTATGCGCTGTTGGTTCCCTCGGCAGACCCACACCTCTCCGAGTATTTGCCTGCCTACTGGCAGGGGCGTCAATGGCTGTCGGGCTTTCACGGTTCAGTCGGTACGTTGATCGTGACGCCGACCTTTGCCGGATTGTGGGCAGACAGCCGTTACTGGGAGCAAGCTGGCAAAGAGCTTGCCGGTAGTACTATCGAACTGGTCAAGTTGCAACCGGGTCAGCCAGGCCCTCTGGACTGGTTGGCAGAACAAGCTCCGCAAGGGTCGACAGTATCGGTTGATGGTGCTGTTCTGGCTTTGGCATCCGCGCGCACTCTGGAGACCAAGCTCAAAGAGCGTGGTGCAGTTCTGCGTACCGATATCGATGTGTTGAGCCTGGTGTGGGCTGATCGTCCCGCGCTGCCTAAACAGCCGGTGTATGAACATTTACCACCTCAAGCCACCGTGAGCCGAGTAGACAAGTTAGCGAAGCTGCGCGAAACGCTTAAGCAGCGTAACGCCGATGCACACTTTATCGCCACGCTGGATGATATTGCCTGGCTGTTTAACTTGCGTGGCTCTGATGTTTCTTTTAACCCGGTCTTTGTCTCGTTTGCATTGATTGAGCCTGACCGGGCCACGGTGTTTGTTGATCTG
The DNA here is from genome assembly GCF_009600525.1 of Pseudomonas sp. FSL R10-1350. Classification (NCBI taxonomy): domain Bacteria; kingdom Pseudomonadati; phylum Pseudomonadota; class Gammaproteobacteria; order Pseudomonadales; family Pseudomonadaceae; genus Pseudomonas; species Pseudomonas sp. FSL R10-1350. The sequence continues at coordinate 2,921 of NZ_WIVR01000011.1, read as the reverse complement.
GAAAAGGTGGGTGTTGAGCTGCGTGACACCCTTCAGCGCGATGGCGTCAATTTGCGTGATTACACCGAGATCAATTCGGCTCTGGCTGCGCTGCCGGCAACGACCCGTCTGCTGATAGATCCGGCACGCGTCACTTGCGGTTTGCTCAACAACGTGAATCGTGAGGTGACGTTCGTTGAGGGACTGAATCCAACTACGTTCGCCAAGTCGCAAAAGAGCCTTGATGATGCGGTTCACATCCGCCAGGCCATGGAGCAGGATGGCGCTGCGCTTTGCGAGTTCTTTGCCTGGCTCGAAGCGGCCTTGGGTCATGATCGCATCACGGAGCTGACCATTGATGAGCAGTTGAGCGCTGCGCGTGCACGTCGACCGGGTTTTGTATCGCTGAGCTTCAATACCATTGCGGCTTTTAACGCTAATGGCGCAATGCCGCATTACCACGCGACCGAGCTAGAGCACGCCGTCATTGAGGGGAATGGCTTATTGCTTATCGACTCGGGTGGTCAGTATCTGGGGGGTACCACCGATATCACTCGCATGGTGCCTGTCGGTACTCCTGCCCGCGAGCAAAAGCATGACTGCACGCGTGTACTTAAAGGTGTGATTGCTTTGTCGCGTGCCCAGTTTCCAAAGGGGATTCTGTCTCCTTTGCTTGACGCCATCGCCCGGGCACCGATTTGGGCTGATAACGTTGATTACGGGCACGGTACCGGGCATGGCGTCGGTTACTTCTTGAATGTGCATGAGGGGCCGCAGGTGATTGCCTACCAGGCAGGTGTAGCACCGCACACTGCGATGCAGCCCGGCATGATTACGTCAATTGAGCCGGGTACATACCGTCCGGGTCGTTGGGGCGTGCGAATTGAGAATCTGGTGTTGAATCGCGAGGCTGGCGCCTCGGAGTTTGGTGAGTTTCTGAAGTTTGAAACCCTGACGCTCTGCCCGATTGATACGCGTTGCCTTGAGGCTTCTCTGCTGACGCATGAGGAGCTTAAGTGGCTTAATGATTATCACGAGCAGGTTCGTGAGCGGTTGAGCCCATTGCTTGAGGGTGATGCTTTAGCGTGGTTGCAGGCTCGAACAGCAGCACTTTCTTAAAGCGCGAGGGCGCTCTGTCACGTACTCGACTGAGTGGGTTACGTGACAGAGGCTTGGGCTGTTATCTGCAAAGGACGATCATGCTTCGACTGGTATAGCCGGCGGGGTTCAATCCGAAAGGGTAATCCCCAGGTTCTTCAGTGCCATCACCTGACTTGGCAACAACGCGGTATCCCTTGTCTCCGCACGCCTTTACGGCCTCCGCGTAACATTTATCCCAGGATGACGATAATCCAGAGCAGTTGATGTGCAAGCCACGCTTGCCACGTTTGACGGCGGTTTCGGAGGTCGCAGCGCAGCCGGATATCATGAGCACGGCCAAAACTACCAAAAATCGTTTCATTCCTGTCCTTAAAGCGTTTACGTCAGATTTACGTGGTGCGGTGAGCGGTTGATCATTCAGTTGCTCCTTTGGATGTCCTTATCCGGAATCGCCCCAAGTGACACGTTCGGCGTATAAACATCCTCTAAATGAGAGTCAATTACCAGAACTGTGTCAATCAGGTGACTAATTGTCAGTACTAACGGGTGTTGAGTGACCGCGCATTGTGAGGGTTGCGCCAACAGAGGCCATGATAATGCACAGAATAGCTATCCATTGTGTGACAGACAGAACTTCATGCAGAAACAGCAGCCCCGACAGCGCTCCAAAGGCAGGCTCAATGCTCATCAGGGTTCCAAACGTTCGCGTTGGCATGCGTGTAAGAGCAATCATCTCTAACGTGTAGGGCAGGGCAGTGGACAATAACGCGACAGCAAGGGCAATTGGGATCAGGGCTGGGGTCAATAGCGCGCTGCCTGCATGAACAATGCCCACAGGGGCAATAAACAGTGCCGCAATAATGACGCCCAAGGCTGCTGTCTGGACGCCATTATCTGCGCCTGCTTTCTGCCCGAAGAGGATATACAGCGCCCAGCACACGCCTGCTCCGAGTGCATAGGCTGTACCGACGAGGTCAATGCCTTGTGCGCCTTCTCCTAGAGGGATAAGCAGTAAAAGCCCGGTAATTGCCAAGCCGATCCACACAAAGTCGATGGCTTTGCGCGAAGAGAAGATAGCAACCGCCAGCGGGCCAGTGAATTCGAGTGCAACAGCAATCCCCAGCGGGACAGTACGCAGCGACATATAGAAGAGCAGGTTCATGCCGCCTAGAGCTATCCCGTAAACAATGACGGTCTTGAGCGATTTAGCGGTGAGCTTGGCTCTCCAGGGGCGCAGTATCAGCAGCATGATGATGCTGGCAAATATCAAGCGCAGGGTTGTTGTGCCTTGTGCGCCCACAATGGGGAACATGCTTTTTGCGAGCGATGCACCTGATTGGATTGAGGCCATGGCGATAAGGAGTAGGCCAACAGGTAATAGCGTCGATACGAGGCTACGAGAGGACTGTGTCATTGCGGGGTATGCCTGGGCGATAAGTGTGTAGAGGTCAGGCATCATGATCAAGTGGCGCGCGGTGTGCAATATAGTGCGCAATATGCTTTGAGATTGTCTTAAATATAGAAGGTTTTAATTAACCCTTGACTCAGGATTTTTGCAGCCTATAATTCGCACCACTTCCGGCGCAGTCGAAACGGAAAACTCCTTGAATATCAATGAGTTAGATTGTTTTGACGGTGCCAGCTTCAATTCATCGAAGCAGGAAATGAGGTGTTGACAGCAGCGTGTAACGCTGTAGAATTCGCCTCCCGCTAACGAGAGATCGAAAGCGCAAGTGGTTGATGTTCCAAAGGAAACTTTGAAAACATCTTAAAATAACCGCTTGACAGCAACAGAGGCTGCTGTAGAATGCGCGCCTCGGTTGAGCGAAAGCTTAACCAAC